>NZ_QPJN01000012.1:0-61727 GCF_003338615.1 Halanaerobium sp. DL-01 | reverse complement strand
AATACAAAAGGCAAGTTAGAGGATATACTGTTGGGCTAACAGGATTTTAAGCCTGTGGAGATGGTGGGTTACCACTTCTAAGAAGCAGGAATCCTCGTGGGCTTGCCCCGAGGAGGGTCAAACAAAAGTGAACCTTATTTTTGAAGAATTAATGGAAAAAGATAATATAGATAAAAAATTTATTAATAGAGTTTATGCTCCGATCGGTTTAGAGATTGGCAGTGAAACACCTGAAGAAATAGCAGTTTCAATTATTTCTCAGATTGTTAAGGTAAGGAGGCTGGGCCGTGAATAAAGAACTATTTGAGAAAATTATTAATTACAGTGGAGAAAAACTTGTGCTGGCAGCAGTAATAAAAACTAAAGACTCTTCTCCCCGCAATGCAGGTGCTAAAATGATAATATATCCTGATGGTTCTACATATGGAACTATTGGTGGAGGACCTGTAGAAGCTGAAATTATTGAAGAAAGTAAAAAGTTAATAAAAACAGGTGGATCTAAGAAGTTAAATTATAATCTGACCAATAAGGATATAGCTGAACATGGTGGAATATGTGGAGGCAATGTTGATATATTTGTTGAGGTAATTGATTTAATTGACTAGAAAATATTAATATATTTGTAGGTATAATAAATTAAATAGCTAAAGTAATTGATATATTTTTAGAGTTTTTTAAACTTAACGACTTGAAAATATTGGAGGTATTTATGATTACATCTCTTGTATTAGCTGCAGGTGAAAGTAATAGGATGGGAGCATTAAAGCAAATCCTGCCTTTTTCTGATTCCACGATACTTGAAACAACTGTAAATAATTTAATAAAAACTGACCTGTTTGACGGAGAAATAAGAATAATTCTTGGTGCAGAGGCTGAAAAGATATATCCGCATATAAAAGATATTATTAATGAAAAAATAAGGGTATTGGTTAATGCAGATTATCAAACTGGTATGCTTTCATCTATAAAAAGAGGACTTAAAGACCTGGCCCCGAGTACAGAACATATTCTTATCACTCTGGCTGATAAACCAATGATTGCTCCTGATACTTATAATCTAATTATAGAGAAATATCTGGCAGACAGCAAAAAAATAATTGTTCCAGTTTATGATGATGTTAGAGGCCATCCTGTCATAATTTCTAAAGAATTGGTACCTCAGATTAAACAGCTTACAAATTCACCTTATGGGCTTAGAAATTTGATTAAAAGACATCCAGAAGATGTTTTGTATTTTCCGGTTGATGATAAGAATATTATTCTGGATATAGATTATTTTGATGAATATAAAAAGTATAAAAATAAGGTTGAAGATGAGAGTATAAATTTAAATTATAAATTATGGCTGGAAAAAAGTGATAAAGTTTTTGGGGATGGCCCCTGTGACATTCTTTTGCGAATTGACAGATATGGTTCTCTCAATAAGGCTGCTCAGGATATCAATATGTCGTACAGTCAGGCCTGGAATTTGATAAATGATATTGAGCATAGGCTGGGGTTTAAACTGATTGAAAGACATAAAGGTGGTTCTTCTGGTGGTGGCTCAAAGCTGACTTCCAAAGGAAGAAAGTTTTTAAACAATTTTTTGGCTTTCCGTAAAGAAGCACATTTTGAAATAACTAGGTTGGAAAATAAATATTTTGGCAGAGATTTTTGGGATGAAATATATTGAAGAAATATATTGAAAAAGATTTTGCCAAATGCTAAATACGGTAATTTTGTAATCAGGTACCAGGCTGGAAAATCTCAGGTACCTGATTTTTTATTTGCTCATTTCTGTTTAATAAGTTATAATAATTGCGAATATCTACTAATAATAAGTATTTTTTAAAAGTGGATAAGAATTTTTGTGAAAAATAGTACATAAATTAATATTAATTCTTATAAAAGTTCAATAAATTACATTAGAACCCTGGGGGAGGAGTAAATATTGAAGTTAGCAAGCTATGACATTCAGGCAAAAGAAATAATGGCAGAAGATTTTATTAAAATAAAAAAAGGAAGTAGCATAGAAAATATTTCAGACATATTGATGAAGAATACAAAAAAAGAAATTTTTATAGTCGATGAAGCAGATAATATTAGAGGAATAATAACCTTAAAAGATCTTTATAGTATCTGTCATAAAAATGGGGATAGTTTTAACGAGCTTTTAAAAAGAGATATAATTTATATTAGACCTGAGGATACTCTGCTTAAGTGCAGAGATTTGATGGTAAAAGAAGGTATCGGTAGATTGCCGGTTATCCGCGGCTCACGATTGGTTGGGGTAATTCGACAGGAGCATATTAGAAATTTTCTCTATATGCGGATCGAAAAAATAAGTGTTATTCTCAAATATATAATTAATAATATCAGTGAGGCTGTTTGTTTAATTGATAAAGAAGGTAGAGTTTTAGTCTGGAATAATAAGGCTGAAGATCTTTATGGAATTACTTCAAAAAAAATTATAGGAGAACTGCTTCAGGATTTTTTTCCCAATGCTATTGATGTTAAAATTTTAGAAACAAGAAAAAAAGTAAAAAATATTTATCATACACCACGTAAAGGTTGTCATATTATAATTAGTGCAGTTCCAATTTATATTAAGGGCAAATTTTTTGGGGTAGTAAGTACAGACCGCGATATTTCTGAAGTAAAAAAAATGCAGAAAGAACTAAAACAGGCCAATGATTTAATAGAGTTTTTGCAAAAAGAGATTGATAAAAAGACTGATAATAATTTTGGTAATGTGGTAGGCCAGAGTAAGGCTATTAAAGAAAAAATAGATATGTCAAAAAGAGTTGCAAAAAGCAGTGCCTCTATTTTAATAACTGGAGAGAGTGGAAGCGGCAAAGAAGTTTTTGCAAGAGCCATCCACAATTACAGTGATGTAGAGGGATATTTTGTACCAGTAAACTGCAGTGCTATCCCTAAAGAATTATTTGAAAGTGAATTTTTTGGTTATGAAGAAGGTGCATTTACAGGCGCTAAAAAAGGAGGAAAAAAAGGACTTTTTGAGCTGGCAAATAATGGAACCATTTTTTTAGACGAAATAGCAGACCTCCCCTTATTTATGCAGGCTAAACTGCTTAGGGTGCTTCAGGATAAAACTATAAAAAAAATAGGTGGAGAAAAGAAATTAGAACTTAATCTAAGAGTAATTTCAGCAGCAAATAAAGATTTAAGCAGGATGGTTAAAAAAGGCGAATTCAGAGAAGATTTATACTACAGAATAAATGTAATTAATATTAACCTGCCGCCAATTAGAGAGCGGAAAGAGGATATTATATTGCTTTTTCAGCATTTTTTAGAGGAAATAGCGGCTGAAAATAAAATAAAAGTACCAAAAGTTGAAAGCAAAGTAATGGATATTATGATGAACTATGACTGGCCGGGAAATGCTAGAGAGTTAAAAAATGCGGTAGAACACGTACTTGCACTTGCTCAGGATGATGAAGTAATTACCCCTGAGCTTGTCCCCCACTATATACGTGAAAAGGTTTTAAATAGAGAAAATATTGATAGTATTTATACCGAAAGTGTTGGCTTAAAAAGTGCAGTTGAAGAATACGAATCATCATTAATAAAACAGGCACTCAATATATCAGATGGTAATATTAAGCTGGCGGCAGAATTGCTAAAAATCCCCAGAACTACACTTCACTCAAAAATTAATAAATATAATATCTAGTATTATTCGGAACAAAATAGAGTTATTAAAAATGATTAAATTTCGTCAACTCAAAATAATGATGTCAGAATGACTAAAATTCGTCATAAAATATATAGAAAAATTTAATAAAAAACGTTATTTAAGACCTAAAAGAGGCTGATTCGGCCTTTTTTGGGTCTTTTTTCTTTCAAGTTGACTTTATGGAACAGACTATGCATTATTAATATAATGAGAAATAAAGGAGGTGCAGTGATGGATTTTAAGATACCATTAAAACAGCATATAGGATCATTATCAAAAGTAATCGTAAATGAAAATTTTGCAGTAAAAAGAGGTCAACTTATTGCAGAAGCTGATGGACTGGGGGCAAATATCCATGCCAGTGTTTCTGGTAAAGTTAAAAAAATTACAGAAACAGAAGTTATTATTGAATCCAGTCAGGAAGTAGAGAAGGATGATTTTTTAAAACTGAATAAAAGTGATGACTATCTAGAAATGATTAAAGAAGCCGGCATTGTAGGTGCTGGTGGAGCAGGGTTCCCAACACATGTTAAGCTTAATTGTGAATTAAATAACGGTTTTGTTATTGCTAATTGTGTTGAATGTGAACCAATACTTAACCATAACATCAGTTTAATTGAAAAAGACCCCACCTCTATAATTAGAGGTATTAAATATGTAATGGAAATTACTGGGGCAGAAGAGGCATATATTGCGATAAAAGCTAAAAACAAAAAAGCTGTAAAAGCTTTAGAAGAAAAAACTTCATCAGAAAATAATATTAAAGTTAAAAAGTTGAGAGACATATACCCTATGGGTGAAGAAAGAGCAATTATCAAAGAAATTTTTGGTAAATGGTTGGAACCAGATCAGCTGCCGTTGGAGGTAAATTCTGTAGTATTAAATGCAGAAACAATTTTTAATATCAGTGAGGCTGTAGAAAAAAGAAAACCGGTAATAGATAAAGATATAACAATTGCTGGTAAGTTAAATGGAGAAAAAACAAGGGTCGTAAAATTAAGAGTTCCGATTGGAACCCCCATTAAATTGTTAATTGAAAAAGCAGGTGGTATAAAGGGAGATTATGGTGAATTAATAATTGGCGGACCATATACAGGTAAAGCTGTTTCTCTGGAAGAGGCAGTTCTAACAAAAGTCGATGGTGGAGCGCTGATAACTCTTCCCTTTCCAGAATATACTGGACCACTGGGATTACTTGTTTGTGCCTGTGGTGCTGATGAAGCAAGGCTGCGGGATATAGCTGAAAAAATGGGTGCAGAAGTTGTCGGTGTAGAACAGTGCAAAAATGTTGTTGAAAATAATGGCAGTTTAAAATGTAAAACTCCTGGAGAATGTCCTGGCCAGGTTGAAAAAATAATGAAACTAAAAAAAGCAGGGGCAGAAAGAGTACTTATTGCCAATTGTAGTGACTGTTCAAATACAGTAATGTGCTGTGCACCTAAACTGGGCATTCCAGTTTATCACCATACTGACCATGTTTTTAGAACATTAAATTATCCGCTCACAAGAAGACTAAAATTAGATGCATAAAGCATTAATTATTAGTTTATGTAAAAAATATATAAAAATAACTTACTTATGATAGTTCAATTTAACATAGTGAATTAAAAATATATTAATTTAAAGATATTGGAAAATAAAAGATAAGAAAAGAAAGGAGAATAATTATGTCAATTTCTGCTGAAGAAGCACAAAAGATGAAAAATGAAGTAGCAGTTGGCTGCTGCCGTACAGAAGCCGGAACAGTCATTTCTGCAAAGAACCTGGAAGATCCAGCTATTATTCCAGATCTAGTTGATTCAAACCTGCTGGAAATTCCGGACAATTGTTTAAAAATAGGGGAGGTAATAGGTGCCAAACTTAAAGAAACTGTTGATTCTCTGACACCATTTACTCCAGAAATGTTTGAAGATATTAAAAAAATGGAAGAGGATGAAGACATTAAATTAAGTAATGAAGACCAGGCAGCAGTGCTTAAGATAAATAAAAAAGCAGGTGAAAAAATTACTATAGACGATTTAGAAGATCCAATGCATTTTGATAAATTAGAAGATTCTCTTCTCATTGATTTAAATGACAGTGATAATGTATTAAGCAGGAGGGAAGCAGTAGGTAAAACTCTTTCTCAGGATTTACCAGCTTTAACTCCAATTAAAAAAGCAGTAATTAAAGAATATCCTGATTCCACAACTGAAGAAGGTGGAAAATCAAATCAAAATAATGTTCAAAGAGGTGGAGTACTTAAAATAAAGATAGATGAGGGAAAAGGTATTGATATAGAATTACCTCTCAATACTACTGTACAGGGGGGTGCACAAACTATTGCAGAATCAAATCAAAGCAAAAGTTTAAAAATTAAAGATACAGCAGATAAAGAAAAAAAGGCAGAAGAAGAAATAATTGTACGTAAACTAAAGCGCAAATATTTCGAAATAAATGAGGTAAAATTTGCTAGAGAAAGCAAAATTGAGGATAAAACCCTTTACATTAGAAAGGATATCTGTCAGGATGCTGTAGATTCAGAAGATCTTGTTGTTGATCTCAAAATAGATATAATAACTCCTGATGATTATGATAAATTCAGTAATACTATTATGGATGTTCAGCCAATTGCAGTTAAAGAAGAAGGAGAACTTGGAGAAGGCATCACAAGAGTTATTGATGGAGTAATTGTAATGGTAACTGGAACAGATGAAGAAGGTGTACAGATTGGAGAATTTGGTTCTTCAGAAGGTATTTTAGAAAGAAATATTATGTGGGGCCGCCCCGGTGCACCAGAAAAAGGCGAAATATTTATTAAGACAGATGTTAAAGTTAAAGCTGGAACAGGAATGGAAAGGCCTGGACCTATGGCAGCTCATAAAGCAACTGATTTTATCACTCAGGAAATTCGTGAAGTTCTCAAAGAGTTGGACGAAAGCCTTAAAGTAAGGGAAGAGGAATTTGTTCAGAAGCGCCGGCCAGGGAAGAAAAAAGTTGCTATTATAAAGGAAATAATGGGCCAGGGAGCAATGCATGATAATTATTTACTTCCTGTTGAACCAGTAGGCACACTTGGTGCTAAAGCAAATGTAGATTTAGGTAATGTTCCGATTGTAGTCTCACCACTACAGGTTATAGATGGCTGTATTCATGCTTTAACCTGTATTGGCCCAGCTTCTAAAGAGACTTCAAGACATTACTGGAGAGAACCTCTAGTAATGGAAGCTATGAATGATGATGAAATAGATTTAACAACAGTAATTTTAATTGGATCACCACAGGTAAATTCAGAAAAATTCTATGTATCAAAATTACTGGGAATGGCGGTAGAATCTATGGACCTTGATGGTGCCATTGTTACTACAGAAGGATTTGGAAATAACCATGTGGACTTTGCAAGTAATATTGAACAGGTGGGTAAAAGAGGAGTTCCGGTTGTAGGAGTCACCTATGCAGCAGTACAGGGCCAGCTTGTAGTTGGTAATGAATATATGGATGCTATGGTTGATCTAAATAAATCCAGACAGGGTATTGAAAATGAAATTTTAGAAAATAACTGTCTGACTAAAGAAGATGCCATAAGAGCAATAGCTATGCTAAAAAGCAAAGTAGCTGGTGAAGAAATTAAAGCACCGGAAAGATCCTGGAACCCAAATGTTAAGTTAAATAATATCGAAGTAATTGAAGATACTCTAGGAGAAAAAATAGAACTTGCTCCTAATGAAACTTCCCTTAAAATGAGCAAAAAGAGAAAAGAAATTTATGAAAAAGATGAAAAAGATAATTAGATCAAAATTGCTGACTGCAAAAAAATATCAAAAAGGAGATTAGACAGATGAATAATTTAAAATATATTTCCACAGAAAGATATTATGAAGGTATTATAACTGAAATAAATGATTGTGCAGTAGCAATTGATTTCAAAGGGCGTATGGGAGAAATCTATATTCCCCGCCGCATGTTGATTAGTGATTATAAAATAAAAGTTGGTCAGGAAGTAGGTTTTATGATGACATATCCAGAAGTTTTAGCTTCTGATGTAAATGAAGATTATTTAGCCAATATAAAAAGAAGTAATATAAAAAAGCTTAGAAAAAATAATAAAAAAAGTAAAGGAGGAGCAAAATGAGTTTAACCGTTGTAAAAGGACTGCAGTCCGAAATTTATGTTCCGATTACTCCCGAAGTTGTCTGGACACCGGTAGAAAAACCTTTAAAAGAAATGAAAGTAGCGCTTGCTACTGCAGCTGGAGTACATTTAAAGAGTGATAAAAGATTTAATTTGGCAGGTGATACAGGATATCGAATTATTCCAGGTGATGCCTCAAGTGAAGATTTAATGGTTTCACATGGTGGCTATGATAATAGTGATGTTAACAAAGACATCAACTGTATGTTTCCTCTGGACAGATTGAGAGAGCTTGAATCAGAAGGATTTATTAAAGAAGTAGCTTCCAAACATGTAGGCTTTATGGGAGGTGGGGGTGATGTAAAAGTCTTCAAAGAAGAAACTGGCCCCAAAATTGCTGAAATATTTAAAGAAGAAGGTGTTGATGCAGTCTTATTAACTGCTGGCTGAGGTACCTGCCACCGCTCTGCCGTGATTGTGCAGAGAGCGATTGAAAGTGCTGGTATATCGACAATTATTATTGCAGCATTACCTCCAGTAGTTCGTCAAAATGGTGCACCAAGAGTGACTGCTCCTTTAGTACCTATGGGAGCTAATGCAGGTGAACCAAACAATGCTGAAATGCAGTTGAATATTGTGCGTGATACATTAAAACAGTTAGAAGAAATAGAAACTCCAGGAAGAATAGTAAAACTACCTTATGAGTATAATGCTAAAATTTAGAGCTAAAAATTGATAATAAAAGGGATATAAACAGGAGGATAAAAATGTCGGGGGAAAAACGCAAATTGACAATCAAAGCTTTTAATATTAATAAAGTAGAACTAGGATCTTTTACAGAAATAAAAGATAATGTTCTCAAACTGGATAGAGAATATCTAAATAAAATAGATTTTCAAAATGAAATAATAAAAGATATAAATTTAAAAATTATTTCACCAGATAGACATGATCAATATGTGAATAATATCCTGGATTTTATCCCTATCTCAGTTAAAGCACTTGGTAATTTAGGAACTGGCATTACTCATACATTAACCGGGGTATATTTGCTCTTAAGCTGTGCGGACGAAAAAGGAAGACAGATGGCCGAATTTGGATCTTCTGAAGGCATACTTTCTGATAGAGTTATTTTTGGAAGAGCAGGTACCCCGGCAAAAGATGACTATATAATTAATTTTGAAGTTATAGTTAAAGAAAAATATCTTTTTGAAAGAAAAGCAGCTCAGAGTGTTCATGCAGCTTGTGACAATTTTTTGGATTTGATCCGTGAAAAACTAAAAAATATAGATGGACGAAAAGCAGATGAAATACATAAATATGAAGAAAAAATAAATCCAGATAAGAAAAAAATTGTGTTAGTCAAGCAGGTTGCCGGTCAGGGAGCAATGTATGATAACCAGATTTTAGCTGATGAGCCATCAGGATTTAAAGGTGGTAGATCAATTATCGACATGGGCAATATGCCAGTAATACTATCTCCTAATGAATATCGAGATGGGGCAATTAGAGCCATGACATAATATTTTATTACAAATAAGAGGTGTTTAATTATGGGAATTGGTCCATCAACAAAGGAAACAAGTTTACATCATTTTCGTGATCCGCTCTTAAATATCATAAATAAAGATGAAGATATTAATCTTATGGGAGTAATTATAGTTGGCACTCCGCAATCACAAAAAGAAAAATATTATGTTGGGAAGAGAGCTGCTCAGTGGGCGGAAGCAATGCAGGTTGACGGAGCAATAGTTTCAGCAGATGGCTGGGGTAATTCTGATGTAGATTTTGCCAATACAATAAAAGAAATAGCTGTTCGGGATATAGAAGTAGTTGGACTTAGTTTTATTGGTATACAGGGTAAATTTGTTGTAAAAAATAGGTATATGGATACAATAATAGATATAAATAAATCAGAATCTGGAATAGAAACAGAAGTTGTTGGTGAAAATACTGTTGATGAGCTTGATGCCAAAAAAGCGCTGGCATTTTTAAAACTTAAAATGAAAAGATAAACTTTAAATAAGCTAGTTTAAATTATATAAAGGAAGAACTTTTTAGGAAAAAGCTTAATTTTTTATATAAGTCACCCCTATATTTCCAAAAATTATTATTTATGCCTTAAAATTCTAATTTTCTAGTTTGAAGAAAAATGAAAGACTGCTGATAAGTAAGTATTTAAGAGATAAATCAATTTCATAAGGAGGTAAATTATGAATTTTATTAAAAGTATTCAAGCTGTTGATTCTCATACTATGGGAGAACCCACCAGAATTATAACTAGTGGTGTGCCAAAAGTTCCAGGTAAAAATATGGCTGAAAAGAAAGCATATTTAGAAGAATATTTGGATAACATCAGAACTACAGTAATGTTTGAACCGCGTGGCCATAATGATATGTTTGGTTCCATTATTCTACCCCCAACTACAGAAGAAGCAGACTTAGGAATTGTGTTTATGGATGGTGGTGGTTATCTAAATATGTGCGGTCATGGCAGTATTGGAGCAGCCACAGTTGCAGTTGAGACCGGTATGGTAGAAGTCAAAGAACCTTATACCGATGTAGTTTTAGAAGCACCGGCTGGTTTAATTAAAGCCAGGGTAGAAGTTAAAGATGGTAAAGCTAAATCAGTTTCTATAATTAATGTTAACTCTTTTGTTTATAAGGAAAATTTAGAAATTGAAGTGCCAGAAATTGGTGCAGTTAAGTTAGATATTTCTTTTGGAGGTAGTTTTTTCGCAATTGTAAATGCTAAAGATCTTGGCTTACAGGTTAATCATGCAAATGCTGATCAGCTAAAAAAAGTAGGGATTCAAATTAGAGATATTGTTAATCAGACAATTAAAGTTCAGCACCCAGAAAAACCGCATATTAATCAGGTTGATTTAGTGGAAATTTATGATGATCCAACTAATCCAGCTGCTGATAAGAAGAATGCAGTTGTTTTTGGCCAGGGCCAGCTGGATCGTTCTCCCTGTGGAACAGGAACAAGTGCTAAATTAGCTACTTTATATAAAAAAGGTGAGTTAAAAGAAAATCAAGAGTTTGTATATGAAAGTATAACTGGAACTTTATTTAAAGGAAAAATAGTAGGTCTGGCTAAGGTAGGAGATTTTGAAGCTGTAGTCCCTCAAATAACTGCTAATGCCTATATAACAGGGTTTAACCAATTTGTAATTGATCCAGATGATCCTCTCCAAAATGGATTTTGTTTATAAATAATCTGATCTTTTAATGAATTAGATAAATAAACTATTAAAAGGAGTGAATAAATTGATTAATATTTTATTAGGTATGTTAGCTTTATTGGGTAGCTGGTTTGGTGTGGAGCTGGCCCGAGATACAGTAAAAAATTATAGTAATTTAGAAAATAGAACAGATTGGTTTAAATCAGGAGCAATTGGATTTGCAACCAATTTTTTTGATACACTTGGCATTGGTAGTTTTGCACCTACGACAGCCTTATTGAGAGGATTTAAGCAGATTAGTGATCGTATTTTACCAGGAACTTTAAATGTTTCCTGTACAATTCCTGTAATTATTGAAGCATTTATTTTTATTTCAGTAATAAATGTTGATCCCATAACTTTATTTAGCATGATAGCATCAGCTACAGTAGGAGCCTGGATTGGAGCTGGAATTGTATCTAAATTACCAGAGAAAAAGGTACAGTATGGAATGGCATTTGCCTTGTTTATTACTGCTGTTTTAATGATTTCAGGTCAGCTGGGCTGGATGCCAGTTGGTGGAGAAGCAGTTGGTTTAACTGGTTTAAAACTAATAATTGCAAATGGAGTTAATTTGATTCTAGGTGCTTTAATGACACTAGGAATTGGGCTTTATGCTCCCTGTATGGCTTTAGTTTACATGCTGGGAATGAGTGCCCGGGTTGCTTTTCCTATTATGATGGGATCCTGTGCCTTTTTAATGCCGGTTGCTTCTGTTAAATTTATTAAGGAAGGTGCTTATAACAGAAAAGCTTCTCTGGCAATTTCTATTGGAGGAGCTATCGGTGTTTTTATTGCAGCTTATATAGTTAAAACTTTACCACTCAATATTTTAACCTGGTTAGTAATCTGTGTAATTTTTTATACTTCAGTTACTATGTTTAGAGCTGCATACAGTAAATAATTATTATAAACATGAAATAATTCAGATTAGCTAAAATATAAATAATTTACTTTAAATAATATGTTTTGGCAGGAGGAGATAATATTGCTCTATTAGAGTGCTGGTTATCTCCTTTGATTTTTTAAATAAGAAATAATATAATTATACTAGTTTAAAATTTCACATGTAAATTAAGCTAAGACTTTTTAATTTCATTCTGCATTTTAGCTTTGGTGACATATCCGATACCGTTATTTCCACAGTATCTAAGGTTTTCATAGTGAGAAAATAGGGAATATTCCAGAATAGATGAACCAGCGATAAAACTAATACTGGTCATATTATACTACTACATATCAATAAAAAGGGGGTAATGTTAATAATTTATAGGCATATATTTTGTTGGTTGTTTAATATTAAAATTTTAATATTAATCAAAACATTATCTGAGGAGATGAAAAAATGAAAACACAATATTTGATTTTTATTTTTGCTTATTTGATCGGTATTTCTCTTTATGGAGTTTATTTGAACAAAAAATATATCACAGATAGTGATAGTTTTGTTAGAGCTGGTCGTTCTCTCCCATTTCCAGTTTTAGTTGGTACTTTACTGGCTACTTGGATGGGTAGTGGTATGATTACTGGGACCGCTAATTTTATTTATGAGCGTGGACCAATAGCCGGTATGATTCATTTAATTGGTGAACCAGTGGGATTATTATTGATAGCTTTATTTTTAGCTAAAAGAATTCGTGAAAAAGTTAACTATACTCTGCCAGAATTGATTGAAAAAAAATATGGAGTTTTAGCTAAAGTTCTTGTGGCAGTCTGTATAATACTTGCATATGTTGGAATAGTATCCTATCAATTTAAAGCTGGCGGCTATATATTAAATATTGTTACCGGTATGAGTGTGCAGGTAGGTACTCTTATCAGTGCTGCTGTTATAGTATTTCTTGCTATGGTAGGTGGACTTGTCTCAGTAGCATATACAGATGCAATAGGTACTCTGCTGATATTTGGAGCAATTTTAATTGGCCTTCCCATAGCAGTCAGTCAGGCCGGTGGTATTTCTGAAATAATTGCTTCAATACCCGCAGAAAAAACTACAGTTACTGGTGGGCTTTCAAATATTCAGCTTATAGGGTATATGCTTCCTACAATATTTCTTGTTTTAGGAGAACAAAATCTCTATCAGCGTTTTGGAGCAGCCAAAGACCCTGAAGAAGCAAATAAATCAGGTTTTGGCCTGTTTGGTCTGGCACTGTTATTAGATATTTTAATAATTGCTATGGTAGTAATGGCAATAGTATTATATCCAGGATTAGCTAATCCTGATACAGCATTTTTTCAGGTGGCAATGGGATTACCACTCGTGGTTGGTGGATTAATAATTGCATGTTCTATAGCACTTTTTGTTACCACAGCTAATTCTTACTTGCTCTCTGCTTCGACAAATATAGTATATGATCTCTACATAAATTTTTTTAAACCAAATATTTCAGATAAAGGAAAATTAGTTGCTATGAGAATAACTATATTTATTCTGGCGGTGGCTGCATTAGTAATGGGAACATTTTTCCCAAATATTTTGAGTATGCAGATGTACGCTTATTCAATGTATGGAGCAGCAATTACTCCATCACTGCTGGCAGCTCTTTTCTGGAAAAAAGCATCTAAGCCCGGAGGATTAGCATCTATAATCTCTGGAGGAGCTACTGTGTTAATCTGGGATGTTTTATTGGGTACCCCATTTGGATTAAATAGTATTGTGATAGCAGGTCCATTGGCAATAGTGGTATTGATAATCGTAAGTTTAGCTACACAGGACCAGGTTAATTTTTTAGAAGCTGAAAATGCATAATGTTTTAAATTATTTCTCTAGCATTGCATAATTTCTCTATCATAAATGATGCGAATATTTATTTTGATTCCTGTTTTGATTGATCTAAAATCAGCCCAGAAATAATTACTTAAAACCATGGAGGCAGATGAGCATCAATGATATTTATGGTCGAGATTGTTTTGTAGAAATTAGAATCTCTTTTTCCAGAACCACTCAATTTAATATGATTAAATGTGGTTTTTATGATATTTTTATGCGGTGTTAGTAAAATTATTTAGTTTTATTGTTGATTTTAAATCAAAGGTAATCTAAGTAGGAGTTTCCCCAAAATTTATTTTCAAGCTGCAAAAAGGGGGCTTTAGTCATCAACGAAATTTTTAGATTTAGCTAAAACTCAATTCGGGTGTGAAATAGGGCACACTAATCAATGAGTCCTACTGACTCATGATTAGCTCACTCCATCCTGCAGTTCAACCCTATTTCTTCCTTCATTTCGTTAAGATTCATTGACTAAAAATTTCAATATTCCTGCATCTCCCCTTTTTGCAGCAGTATATAAAAAATGGGGAAAGTCCAGTAATCTAAGTTATTATTTTAAGTTCAATGTATATTATATGGGGAGGATATTATTTATGGTTTGGCAGAAAAAGATCGATAAGCTGGCAGAAGTAATGAAGGAAAATGATGTAGATTTCTTAATTATTGGCGCAGACACTGATTTGGAATATTTTGCACGAATAAATTCTTGGGAAGGCGAACGATTTAAGGGGTTAGTAGTTTTAAACAATGGACAGCATTTTTACATAAGTCCAGAACTTTATTATGAAGAAACAAGAGAAGTTTTAGGTGAAGAGGAAGATATATATCAGTGGGGAGATGGCGAAGGTTTTTTAAAAGCTTTTAAAGAAGCTGATAAAAAGTATGATTTAAGAAATAAAGTGATTGCAGTTAACCAGGCAGTAACAGCAGTTGAAATGTTAGAAATGAAAAAAGAATTGAATTCTAATTTTATTTCAGGTCAGGATTTCGTTTCACAGATCAGAATGATAAAAGATAAAACTGAAAGAAAATATTTAAAAAAAGCTGGAGCGATTGCTGATAAAGCAGCTGCAGATATTGTTGAGTTTATAAAGCCTGGCATAACAGAAAGAGATATAAAAGAAAAAATAAAAGAATTACTGTTAGAACATGGAGGTGAATCACTATCTTTTGAAACAATAGTAGCATCCGGTCCAAATAGTTCTAAGCCTCATTATAATAACGACAAAAGAGTAATTGAAAAACAGGATGTAATAGTTTTGGATTTTGGCTGTAAGTATAAGGGATACTGTTCTGATATGTCTAGAACTGTATTTGTTGGAGAACCTACTGAAGAAATGAAAAAGGTTTATGAGATTGTGTTAAAGGCAAACAGAAAAGCAGAAAAAGCAGCCAATGTTGGTTCTACAGCTGAAGAAGTAGATTTAGCCGCAAGAAATATTATTGAAGAAGCAGGATATGGTGAGAACTTTATAAACAGGACCGGACATGGTATTGGTAGAGCAGTTCATGAAGGCCCATTTATTAAAAATGGGAATAAATTGGAATTGAAAGATGGTATGGCTTTTAGTGTTGAACCAGGAATCTATATACCTGGTAAATTTGGTATGAGAGTGGAAGATATAATTTTAATTGAAGATGGAAAAGGACAAAAATTAAATAATTATAATAAAGAAATGATAGTAATAAAATAAATAATAGATTAATTATTTAACAGCAGTGCTGGTTTCGGGCAAATAAATTTTCCTGATACAGCTACATTAAATAAATTTACAAGCTGTTTTAGCAGGAATCTAGAAAAAGTTATAGAAATTATAATTTATGATATTTCCTAACAGCTGTGATATTATCAATATTTTTTAAAAACTATTAGATTTGACGTAACGAGAATATGAAAGGGGGATTTTTTATGAAAATGTCAAAAATGTACATACCTACTTTAAAAGAAACTCCAGCTGATGCAGAAATTGTTAGTCATCAGCTTATGCTTAGAGCAGGCCTGATGCGTAAATTGACTTCAGGTATTTATACCTACTTACCGTTGGGTTATAATGTGATCAGAAAGTTTGAACAAATTGTTAGGGAAGAAATGAATAGAGCGGGAGCTCAGGAGCTTTTAATGCCAGCTCTACAGCCAGCTGCTCTCTGGAAAGAGTCGAAACGGTTTGATGACTACGGCCCAGAATTAATGAAGTTAAAAGATAGACATAACCGGGATTTTTGTCTGGGACCAACTCACGAAGAGGTAGTAACTGATCTGGTTAGAGATGAAATTAGGTCTTATAAAGATTTACCTTTAAATCTTTATCAAATTCAGACTAAATATAGGGATGAGATTAGACCCAGATTTGGAGTGCTGAGAGGTCGAGAATTTATTATGAAAGATGCCTATAGTTTTGACCGTGATCAAGCAGGTCTTGATCAAAGCTATCAGAAAATGTATGATGCTTATTGTAAAATTTATGATCGCTGTGGTCTTAAGTACCGCACAATTTTGGCTGATAGTGGACCAATTGGAGGAGATAATTCTCATGAATTTATGGTTTTGGCCGAAGTTGGTGAAGATACTATTGTCTATTGTGATAGCTGTGATTATGCTGCTAACTTAGACCTGGCCGAATCAGTGCTGGATCTTAAAGAAGAAACTGCTGGTGATGCGGAGCTGTCTGCAGTATCAACCCCTGCTGCCAAAACAATTGATCAGGTAGCAGAATTTTTAGAGTTAGAAATTAAACAGATTGTAAAATCTGTTCTTTATGAAACTCAACGGGGTGAAATTGTTCTAGCTTTAATTAGAGGTGACTATGAAGTAAATGAAGTTAAACTAGCTAATCTATTAGGTGTTGTCAACCTGGAATTGGCTGGTGATCAGGTTTATGAGGAATTAAATACGGTTAAAGGATTTACTGGCCCTGTTAATATTGGAGAAGTGAAAATTATTGCTGATCATTCTGTTAGTAAAATTGTTGATGGAGTAATTGGTGCTAATGAAGCAGATCAACATTTTATTCATTTTAATTTTTCTCGTGATCTTGATTTAGAGGAAACTTTTGATATTCGCAAAGTCAAAGAGGGCGAAGAATGTGTGCATTGTGGAGGTAAACTGAAATTTGCTGAAGGAATAGAAGTTGGTCAGATTTTTAAATTAGGAACTAAATATAGTGAAGTTTTTAATGCAACTTATCTAGATGAAGATGGCAAATCTCAGATGATGGAAATGGGCTGTTATGGAATTGGAATTACCAGAACAATTGCTGCTGCAATTGAGCAAAACTATGACGAATATGGTATAAAATGGCCGCTTGCTCTTGCACCCTATCAGGTTCATTTATTACAACTTGGTGAAAGTGAAGAAGTAATAGCTAAAACAGAAGATCTCTATAAGCAGTTGAATAATGAGGGAATTGAAGTTTTATTAGATGATCGTAATGAACGAGCAGGAGTTAAATTTAATGATGCTGATCTGATCGGTTGTCCAATTAGAATAACAATTGGCGAACGTTCTTTATCAGCTGGAAAATTAGAAGTTAAATACCGACAAACAGGTAAAGAATTTACTATCAGTACTGGTGATGAAACAGCTAAAATTAAAGAGTTGCTTGCTGATTTAAGTTAAATCATCTTTGAGATGTAAAAGGAATAATCCTGCTGGGACCAGTTCAGCAGGATTATTTTAAGTTTTCAAAAATAATATCAAAAAAACTTAGATATTTTATCAGCTGATAATTGATAATATTTTATAAATAATATACAATATAATTATAAATTAACCGGCTATACGGAGATTATCATCAGCAAAAATTAAGGTATGAACCTCTCTTCCTAAATCAAAAACAAGATTTAGATGGAGCTTTTAATTACATATAGATTAAATTTCAAACAGCCAATTTATTGGCTATTTTAGATAAAAATAATATTTGTCACTGTTTTTACAGAGAGTATGCAGGAGTAAAGTATTTTCAGTTGAAGAGCTGAATAAAAAATAGGTTTAGATGTGAGAGGAGACAATTTAACTGCTGTTTTTAAAAATTCAATATCTGTTAATGATAATTGATAAGGGAGGAGGTAGATTAAGTTATGAACATTGATATTGAAAAATTAAACTCCAAATATTTAGATACTATTTTGAGAGCACTGCCGGAAATAATTATTTTGATGGACAGCAAGGGGAATTATCTGAATATTCTAACTTCAAATTCTGATGATTTAGTTGATCAGAAGAAGAACCTTGTTGGGGAAAATGTTCGGGATATATTACCAGCGGCTGAAGCAGAAAAATTTATCAACATCTGCAGATCTAACTTTAAAAAAGGTGAAGTTAAAAAATTTGAATATAGTCTTTTGCTTGATGGCAGGCAAAAATACTTTAATGCTCTTTTTTCAGCTGTTGAGCCTGAACATATAATGGGCAAGGTAGTAGTAGCTTCTATCCGCAATATCACTAAATTAAAGGAGACTGAGCAGAAGTTAAAAGAACAAAAAATCTATTTTGAGCAGCTTTTTAATAATTCAACAGAGGCAATTTCTCTAATGGATAAAAATCACTGTGTAATTAAGGTTAATAAAAAGTTTGAAGAAATATTTGGTTATACTGAAGAAGAGATTAAGGGATACAATCTTGATGATTTTCTGCTTCCTGAGGAAATAGAAAGTACAGGTAGATATTATACTGAAAAAATAAAAAAAGGAGAAAAAGTTACAGGTGAAACTGTTAGAAAAAGTAAAGATGGTAAAAAAATAGATGTTTTTCTTCAGGGATTTCCAATTAATTTAAGCAATGGTCAGATTGGAATATATGCTCTTTATACAGATATCAGTCAGCGCAAGAAAAAGGAGAGAGAAATAAGGTTTCTTTCTTTTCATGATGAAATGACCGGTTTATATAATAGAAGATATTTTAAAAATGAGCTGGAAAGGCTGGAATCTTCCCGCAAGCTACCAGTTGCTGTGGTGATTGGAGATTTAGATGGATTAAAAAAGATAAATGATGCCTATGGTCATAAAATGGGAGATAAATTTATCATGAGTACTGCTCAAATACTTAAAAATACCAGCAGAAGTGAGGATGTAGCAGCTAGAATTGGTGGTGATGAGTTTGCTGTAATTCTGCCTAAAACAGATGCTGAATCAGTTCATAAATACTGTCAGCGGATCAGAGAAAATATTGATAAGTTTAATCAGCAAAATGATCTGCCCCAGGAACTTTCCATTTCGCTGGGTGCTTCTGTTTTAAAGAACAGTTCTCAAAGTCTGGATGAGATTTTTAATGAAGCCGATCAGAAAATGTATATTAATAAAGGACGAAAGTAGATTTTAAGAAAAAAATTAAAACTTCCATGTAATTCCTGCCATATACTGTGTATATTCCTGTTCAGCTTTATAATCAATACCTTCTGCAAAACTTCCATCTGAAAAATATTGTTTCTGGCTTCCATCAACTTCTGTTTTATTGTAATCTATATTGAGAAATATATCTGCAGCAGGTCCTAATTTGTAGCTTGCTTTTCCGCCAATCATCAGAGAACTTCCCTCACCTTTTCCTTTAGCGCTTAAATTTCGAAGAAGATGACGATCTTCATCTTCCATATCAACCCAGTTTGAGTAATTAATAACAAATTCTAAATTCAAATTATTGAGGTTATTTTGGAATTCCACACCTACATAAGGAATATCATAGGTTGCTTTATAAGTAATATTATCTCCTGCTACTTTCTGCACTGTTCCTTTAGGAGGAAATATAGTTGGATAATAATTAGAGATGTTTGTTAAAGTAGTCTGGTTCAGATCATATGTCACTAAATCATATTTATCTTGTTTAAATCCAACATTTATGGAATATTCCCAGTTATACCCTGCTGAGTTCCAAGGTGCTTTAATTTTTAAATTCCACTTAGTTATATCTTCAACTTCTGTAGAAGACTTGCCTATAATATCCTTCACATGTATTCCTGTTGCTGCTAACCAGTCAGAATCCTTAAAAGTCCCCGCATCATCATTGATATTTTTTGCAATATCAAATTCTATACCACCAATATTTAAAGATTGAATGTTTAAATTATTTCTGTAGCTTATGTTAATCATCTCTACATCTAATGGAAATTCAAGCAGACTTCTAAAAGTATATCCTGAAGAAATATCAGAATCGATAGCTCCAATCTCATATTCAGTATAACCATTCAGAGTTCCAATGCTTAGATCAAATTCGTGAGTGAGATCTTCTGCAGAAGCTGCAGTGGTAAAAGAAAATAAAAGCAGGAAAAGAATCATATAAATGATAATCTTATTTTTCATTAATTTTCACCTCAATAATAAATTTTACAAATTATGAAAAAATATATCTATTTATATAATTCACGTATTTTAAACTAATTCCTGCAGATATCACTTAATAATTTTCTAATTCAAAGAAAAATAATTAGTTCCGTGATTTTTCTATTGCTTGATCCAGATCAGCTTTAATATCTTTAATATCTTCAATTCCAATAGAAAGTCTAATTAAATTCGGAGAGATACCGGTCTTTTTTAGATCTTCTTCATTAAGCTGCTGATGAGTTGTACTTGCCGGATGAATGGCAAGTGATCTTGTATCTCCCAGATTGGCGACATGTAGAAATAGTTCTAAGTTATTGATAAACTTTTCAGCTGCCTTTTTACCACCTTTTACACCAAATGCAATCATACCACCATAACCATTACTTAAATATTTTTTTGCATTTTCATGTGTGCTGTGATTTTTAAGACCTGGATAGCTGACCCATTCAACTCTATCATCTGCCTGCAGAAATTCTGCTGTCTTAAGTGCATTTTGCGAATGTTTTTCCATCCTGAGGCTCAATGTTTCCAAACCGGCTGCGGTTAAAAAAGAATTAAATGGACTGGGTGCACTTCCCAAATCTCTCAGCAGCTGTACTCTTGCTTTAATGATATAGGCAGCCTCTCCAAACTCTTCCTGAAATTTTATTCCATGGTAGCTGGGATCTGGTTCTACCAACCCCGGAAATCTTCCGGTATTCCAGTCAAAATTACCGCTGTCAACTATTACACCACCGATAGAATTACCATTACCGGAAATATATTTTGTTGTAGAATGAAGAACAATATCTGCTCCATATTTAAAAGGCCTGCAGAGGTATGGTGAGGCAAGAGTATTGTCCACTATCAGCGGTAAACCATTCTGATGAGCAATTTCTGCTATTTCTTCTAAATCAGGTACAGTCAGAGATGGATTTCCGATAGTTTCTAAGTAAAAAGCTTTTGTATTATCTCTGACTGCTTTTTCAAAGCTTTTTGGATCTTCTGTATCAACAAAGTTTACATCTATACCCATCTTTTTAAAAGTATGTTTAAATAGATTATGGGTTCCACCATAGATTGCACTCCCACTTACAATATGGTCTCCCTGATTACAGATAGTTAAGAGAGCAACAACTTCTGCTGCCTGTCCTGAAGAAAGTGCTAAAGCACCGACCCCACCTTCTAAAGCTGCAATTCTTTCTTCTAGAACCGAATTGGTAGGATTCTGAATTCTTGTGTAAATATTTCCACTTTCTTTTAGAGCAAAAAGATCTGCTGCATGTTCTGTGTTTTCAAATAAGTAAGATGATGTCTGATAAATGGGGAGAGTAGCTGATTTTTTGTTATCTCCCGGGTTATAACCTGCATGTACCGCTAAAGTATCAAATTCTAAACTCATTTAATTTCCCTCCTGAATATTATTTTAAAAACAAAAATCCCAGCTCCTAAAAGTAGAAGTGGGATAAATTACGTACTCCTTATCTTCAGGAATAATCCATCTGGAATTAGCACCGGGCAGTATATAGACTGCTGGTTGCCGGGCTTCAAAGGGCCAGTCCCTCCACCACTCTTGATAAGTTTATTTGTTTTTTAATACTTTAACATAGTTTATTTATCTTGTCAAGAATTAATTTTGTGCAAAATATCACTTGTACCAGGTACAAAAAGGTCTTTTTGTACCTGGTACACACAGTTAGATGTCAGACACCTGTTAAATTCAGATATCTGACATCTGCTGTAATTGTATTATAATCTATAACATATATATTTTAGGCAGTAGCTCCCTTGTTTCTATATATATAATATCCAAATCCAACAACAGCTATTGCAATTATTCCAACACCAATTACACCCAGGTTCATGAATTTAACTATCAACCAGGTAAGAGGATTGCCACCATCACAGATACTGGAGATAATATTGGCTCCTTCTGGGAATTCAAAAGAAGTTGTTTTAGCTGCAGATGTAATCATTGGTGCCAGGTTGGTAGCTATCAGCAGCCCAACTCCGATGATAATAGCTCCGATTAAAGTAGATCTAAATATATTACCTTTTGTAATCGGGATAATCATGACCACCATAAATGGCAGTGTGGCCAGATCTCCAAATGGAAGCACACCATTACCAGGTATAATTACAGCTAAAAAGATTGTCAGTGGAACCAGGATAAGAGCTGTAGAAATAGCACTTGGATGCCCTATTGCAATTGCGGAGTCAAGTCCAATATAAAATTCTCTGTCCTGGAACTTTTCGCGCATATATTTTTTAGCTGATTCAGATAGAGGTGTCAGACCTTCCATAAGAATTTTTACCACTCTGGGGAAAAGAAGCATAACGGCGGCCATTGTAACACCAAGATTCAAAATTTGGGGAATGCTGTATTGGGCAAGCATTCCGACAATAATCCCTAATACAAGTCCCATAAAGATTGGTTCACCAAAAACACCAAATTTTTCCTGTATTGTTTCCGGATCAAGTTCAATATCATTTATTACAGGTATTTTATCTATCATGGCATTTAAAGGTATTGCAATTGGTACATATGCTGCAGAAAATCCATGTGGCAGAGATATATTAGGTATGTTGTAGAATTTCTGCACCATGGGAGCTGTCCAGTCAGCCAGAACAAGAACAATTGCTGCATTGAGGGCAGCAGTAATAAGTCCCCAGGTCAGACTGTTAGTAACAGCAGCTACCAGGGAACCGGTAAAAGCAAAGTGCCAGTAGTTCCAGATATCAACATTTAAGGTTTTAGTAAGCTTAAAGAAAATCATAACAACATTGACCAGAAGCACAATTGGTATAACAAAAGCGCCAACCTTTGTACCATAAGCTATTGCTGCAGAAGCGGGCCAGCCTACATCAATAATATTGAGAGAGATCCCAAAATTGTCGATCATAGCTTTTGCTGCAGGTCCAAGGTTGCTCACCAGTAAATTAAGTACAAGGTTAATACCAACAAAGCCGATACCTATTAATAATCCAGACTTAAAAGCTTTTCCGGGTTTTTGTTTAAAAATTAGTCCCATAATAAAGATTATAATTGGCAGAAAAACTTGTGCTCCCAGATTAAGTAAATATTGAATAGCAGCTTGCATTATATTTCCTCCTTTACTCTAGTCCTTTAATATATTTTTAACTTCTTCTATTACTTCTTCTTCTCCAACTCCGCTAATAAAAGGAAGACCTTTTACATAAGGAACATCAACTTCAAATGGAAGTTGAGTTGTAGCAATTAGCAGATCCACTTTATTATCTTTAAGATGGCTTTTGGCTTCTGTAACTTTAACCTGATTGATATTGACATCAAAATTATTTTCCTTCGCAATTTCTTTAATTTTTTCTCCCACTACAGTTGATGTTGCAATACCGGTACCACAGACAAGTAAAATATTTTTTTTCACTGGTATTCACCCCCTTTTTTTAATAAGAATTTGCTAAAAATTAAATTAACCACTGTAAAATTAAAATCTACTGCAAATTTGTTTTAACTAAATTAAGTATTTCATGCTTATCATCAGACTTTTTGATAGATTTTAAAAAGTCAGAATTCTGAAAAGCCATAATAAGTTTGCTTAAAAATTTGCTCTGCTTTTCCTTTTCGTCTATAAGTAAAAAGAATAGGACTTCAACATTCACTTCTTTATTTGGATCATCCATCTGCTTAAAAGTGATAGGTTCAGCCATCTTTACCACCATTAAAGAAGCTTTTTTGATATGTTTATTGTCTGTATGTGGTATGGCAACATTTATTGGTTCTGTATTTATACCTGTTGGAAAAACAGCTTCTCTTTCAAGCAGTGCATTATAATAGCTTTCTTTAACGATATTTTTTTTCATTAAAATATTGGACACTTTTTTGAACAGCTCTTCCTTTGTTTTAGAGTGATCATTTATAAGTATTAAATCTTTTTTGACCATATTATCAATATTCAGTAATGTAGAATTTTTTTTCATAAATTACATCTCCCTTTTTGATAAATAATATAGTGATAAAATTGTGGAATAAAAATTTTTTATAATTGTCGAGACAGAAATTTAATATAATTAAACTAAAGAGTGTTTTTAGATAACTGGCTGTATATCTGATCTACAGAATCTGCCCTAATTAAGTTATCAAAAAATTGTTCATCTTTTACCAGAAGATTAAAGACTCTAAAAAATTTTTTAGCTTTGGCTTTATCTTTTAAGGCAAGCAGAAATATAATATTAACATTTTTAGAATCATCACTCCATTTGATTCCTTTTTGGAGTATGGCAACTGCAACACGTGATCTCAGCACAAATTCGTTATCACCATGTGGAATGGCCATACCCTTTGTTATTTCTGTGGATGTAAGTTCTTCTCTTGCAAAAACAGACTGGCTGAAATTTTTTTTAACAATTCCTTTTTGTACAAGCTTATTAATTAAGAAATTAAGAAGTTCTTCTTTTGAATTAATATTTAAATCAGGAAAAATTAAATCTTTGTCAAATAAAGAGTTGTCTATTTCTGCATATGTATTAAAACTCAGGCTGTTTTTAAACTGAGTTAGTTCACCTTTAATCTTTTTGATATCTTCTTCCAGCAGAAGAGGATTGACCTGTATAAAAGGCTTTTCTTCAATTTTTACTGGTACAGTACTAATAATTAAATCAATACTGGTTAAATTATAATTTTTTAGGCTGTGCAGTGATATCGAATCACTGATATTGATATTAACAAAGTTTTCCTGCAGTTTGGAAGCTAAAAGCTGTGCTGTACCAATACCACTTCCACATACAAGCAGCAGATTGACAGTCCTTTTTCTTCTTTCCAATGCTGCTCCCAGATGTAGTGCAATATATGCTACTTCCTCTTCTTTAATCTGCAGATCTAGTTTTTCCTTAAAAATAATACTGGTAGCCCATGCCGCTCCAAAAACATTGGGATAATTTTTCTTTATATTTTCCAACAGCGGATTACGCAGACTTAGACCATATCTAAGTCGGTTGACAGCTGGTCTCAAATGAAGAATAAGACCTGTAAACAGTTTTCTATCATTCTGCAGGCTGACATTCAAAATATCCTCTGACATTTCTATAATACTGCTGGCAGTTTCTATAATTTCCGGGTCAACAGTTTTGAGCAGATCATCCAGGTTATCTGTATCAACATTTTTTAAAGATTTAGAGCCAAGTATGTGCAGGCACATATATCCAATCTCCGAATCAGGAAGGCTAATATCAAGCTCTTTATTTATTTTTTTGGCAATAAACTTTGCAATTCTGTATTCTTCTTTGTTTTTTAAGCTGTTTAAACTGTCTTTATCCATCACAATATTTTTATTGGCTTTTAATCTTTCTATACTGATGGCAGTGTGTATAATTAGCCCATTAAAGGTCTGATCTGTAAAGGAAAAATCAAGTTCATTTTCCACTTCAATTAAAATATTTTCTAAAACTTCAATCAGCCTGTCCATATTTACATCTGTAAAAAGATCTTTTAAAGATCTGTAAACTGATTGATCAATGCGCGAATTATCATCATTTATGTTCAAAAAGTTATTTAAAATACTTTCATTTTGAACCTTTACCAGCAGTTCTGCAGTAAACTTGCGCCAGTTTTTTTCCTTTCCTTCTATATTTAATCCATTTTCATTTTTTATAAGCTGCAGATTGTATTTTTTTAACCAGTCTCTAATATCTTTCAGATCTTTATAAATAGTTGCATCAGAAACATACAGCTCTCTGGATAGATCGCTGACATTATAATCACTATTTTCAAAAATAAGTTTAAGAATATAGTTCTGTCTTTGTTTTGGTGTGAGCTGTTTGCTGTTTTTGAGATTATCCAGCAGTTCATTTTGAAGCAGCTCCATTTCATTATCGTCGAGCTCAAGCCAGACACCAACATTTGGTTTTTTAATAAGTTTAAATCCTTTTTTGTCCAAAAATTTCTGCAGTTCTTTGAGATCTTTTCGGACTGTGCGACGTGATATAGTCAATTTATCGGCCAGAGCCTGTATAGTAATAGGAGAATCTGATTGAAGAAGAAGGTATATAATCTTATTTAATCTTTCATATGTTAACTGCATTAATGGTCAAACCTCCATATCTTGCAAAATTATCTTACTTTTCTCTATATTACTATTATTAAAAGTATTATTCCAAGTTTAATATTATCACAGGAGATTTTTTAAAACAATGAAATAACTCGGATGATATTTCCAGATTAATGTGGAAGGATTTTATAATTGTTAATCATTAATTAGTACCGGGTACAAAACCCCCTGTTTTGTACCCGGTACAAGTGATTATAAGCACAATTAAGAATAGAAAAAATTTTAAGAAAAATTATCAGATTTACCTTGACAGACCTAATTTCTGATGGTACCATTAAGATGCATTTAATTTACAAAAGATATAAAATAGAACAAATGTAAAAAAATAAGTTAATAACGCGTGGAGGTGAAGGCAATGGAATTGTCTGAAGCGAAAAAATTAAAGATGTACAGAGACATGTGGAGAATTAGACAGTTTGAAAGAAAAGTAGATCAGTTTATTTCCAGAGGTGATATTACCGGGACAACTCACCTTTATATAGGTGAGGAAGCTACCGCAGTGGGAGCAATTAATGCTTTAAAAGATGAAGATTATATAAGCAGTACCCACCGAGGTCATGGTCATGCTATTGCAAAGGGATCTGATATTAAGGAAATGATGGCGGAGCTGTTCGGAAAAAGAACTGGAGCCTGTAAAGGTAAAGGCGGTTCTTTACACATTATTGATACCAGTACAAATAATTTGGGGGCAAATGGTATTGTTGGGGGAGGTATTCCAATAGCTGTTGGAGCTGCTCTGGCACTTAAGATGCAGAACCGCGATGAAGTTGTACTTAACTTTTTTGGTGATGGAGCCATGAATCAGGGGGCTTTTCATGAAGCTGCAAACCTGGCAGCAGCCTGGAATCTTCCAGTAGTATTTCTCTGTGAAAATAATCAGTATGGAATGTCAACTTCAATAGAAAAAGCATTTAAGATTAAAGATCTGGCTAAAAGAGGGGAAGCCTATGGTATACCAGGTGTTAGAGTAGATGGAAATAAAGCTCTAGAAGTATATGATACAGTTTTAGAAGCTGCTAAGAAAGCAAGAAATGGCGGCGGCCCCAGCCTGATAGTGTCAGAGACATATCGCTGGAAAGGTCATTCTAAGAGTGATGCCAAGGTTTATAGAACAAAGGAAGAAGAAGAAGAATGGAAACAAAGAGATCCAATCGCTGATTTTGAACAAATACTCATCGAACAGAATTTGCTCGATGAAGATAAAATAAAAGAGATTAAAAATGAAGTTGATGCTGAAGTAAAAGAAGCAGTAGAATTTGCAAAAGAAAGTCCATATCCGGACAAAGACGAAATATTTGATGATGTATATGTAGATAGGGAGGTGGAATTATAATGAGAGTTATAACAGGAAGAGAAGCAGTAAGAGAAGCACTGCGTGAAGAGATGCAGAGAGACGAAAATGTCTTTATAATAGGTGAAGATGTTGGAGTTTATGGTGGTGCTTTTGGTGTTACAGGTAATTTAATAGAAGAATTTGGTGAGGAAAGAGTTAGAGATACTCCTATCTCCGAAGCCGCAATAGCAGGGGCAGCTGTTGGAGCATCACTGCTGGGGATGCGCCCGGTAGCAGAAATAATGTTTATGGATTTTGTTACAATAGCTTCTGATCAGCTTATGAATCAGGGGGCAAAAATTCATTATATGTTTGGCGGCCAGCAGAATGCACCATTTGTAATGAGGATGCCGGCCGGAGCAGCAGAAGCTGGAGCTCAGCATACTCAGAGCCTGGAAGCACTGCTTTATCATATTCCAGGACTCAAAGTTGTAATGCCTTCTACACCATATGATCTAAAAGGATTACTCAAAACAGCCATTAGAGATGATAATCCTGTCATGTTTGTAGAACATAAAAAAGGTTATGGCGAAAAAGGCGAAGTTCCCGAAGAGGAATATACTATTCCATTTGGAAAAGCAGATATAAAAAGAGAAGGAAAAGATGTAACTATAATAGCGACTTCTCATATGGTATTTAAAGCATTAAATGCTGCTGAAACACTTGCAGAAAAAGGAGTGGATGCAGAGGTACTAGATCCAAGAACACTGGTTCCACTTGATATGGAAAGTATTGTTAAGTCTGTAAGTAAAACTGGTAAAGTAGTTATAGTTCACGAAGCTCCAAGGAGAGGTGGAGTTGGTGGAGATATAGCGGCAAGAATTTCTGACAGTGAAGCATTCTATTATCTGGAAAAGCCAATTAAGAGAGTTACAGGTCCAAATACTCCGGTACCATTTTCTCCAGTGTTAGAGGCAGAATTTATTCCAAGTGAAGAAAAAATTATTGATGCTGTAATGAAATTAACTAAATAACATAAGTATATAAGTAAGTATGGACTTATAAGGAGGTATAAATATTATGGCAGAAGAGCTGATTATGCCCAAACTCAGCATGACCATGGAAGAAGGTCAGATTGTTAACTGGCTGGTTGATGAAGGTGATGCAGTTGAAGAGGGTGAAGTAATATTAGAAGTTCTCAGTGATAAAACAAATTTTGAGATTGAAGCTCCTGCATCTGGTGTTCTGCTCAAAAAAATATATGATGCAGATGATGTTGTGCCTGTCACTGAAGTAATTGGATATATTGGTGAAGAAGGAGAAGATATTGAAGACTTAATTGCTGATAAGGAAGCTGGCTCAGAAAAAGAAGCAGAAGTGCAAGATAAAGAAGAAGCTGCAGAAAAAACAGAAGAAACTGAAAAAACTCCTGCAGCAGAAAAAGAACAGTCGACAAAAGAAAATGACATAGAAGTCAAAGATGAAATAATAACAGATAAAGTAAAAACAGTACCTGCTGTAAGAAGAATTGCTGAAGAGAAAAATATAGATCTGCGTAAAGTTGAACCAACAGGAGAAAATAATGTAATAGAAGTAAGAGATATCGAAAACTATATAGCAGAAATGGAAAAAGGAACAGAAATTAAAGCTTATAGAGAAAAATTAAGTGGTATTAGAAGGTCCAGTGCCAAAAAAGTTAAAGAAAGCTGGACAGATATACCCCATGTGACAGTAACCAGTGAAGTAAATATGGAAAAAATAATTGAACTTAAAGATAGCTGGAATCAGATGCAGAAAGATGATGTGCTTAAAGTTTCTATAACCGATCTTCTGATTAAAATAGTAGCTGCAGCAATGGAAAGACATCCTATTATGAATGCATATATGGAAGATGATGTAGAAGTTGTTCATAATGAGGGAGTAAATATAGGACTTGCAGTTTCAGTCGATGATAAGCTTACAGTTCCGGTATTTAAAAATCTGGAAGCAAAAAATATAAAAGATATTGTAAGAGAGAAAAAAGAACTTATAGAAAAAGCCAGAAATAACAAACTTAAGTCAGATGAAATAACAGGTGGTTCTCTCACTATAAGCAATCTGGGTATGTATGGCACAGAAATATTTACACCGATTATCAATGCTCCTCAGAGTGGAATACTGGGAGTTGGAACAATAAAGAAAAAACCTGTTGTCGTAGATGATGAAATTACAATTAAGCCAATGATGTGGCTGAGCCTTGCCTTTGACCACAGGCTGGTAGAAGGTGCACCAGCTGCAGTATTTCTCAAAGAAATAAAAGATCTGCTGGAATTCCCGGCTAAAGTCATGTTTTAGTCACTTGTAAGGAAAAAACAGGGAATTAGCTTTTTTAGTGTGTGAATATATATTTCAATGCGGCTGCTTAAAAAGGAAATTTCTATACTATAAATTTAAATAGGAATTTCTTTAAATATATTTAATAAAATCACTTAACCAGAAAAGGTGTGAATTTTATGTGGGTAAGAGTAATAATATTAATCATAATTGCCTGGATTCTGCAGGCACTGTTTACATTCCTGCAGATTTCTAACTACCGCAAAAGAATAAGAGAATTAAAAAAGAAGGGAAAGCTTGGTATTGGTAAAGTATCACGAAAACTGAGTGCCGGCACTATTGTGTTTCTGGTAAGTGATGATTCTAAAACAATTATAGATGCCGAAAGAATGAGTGGAATAACAGTATTTGCCCGCTTCAAAAAAGACAAAGAGCTGATCGGCAAGTCTTTAGCCGAGCTTGAAGAAAAAGAATTTAAAAATAAAGCTAAAACAGAAGCGGTAAAAAAAGCAGTGGAAAATTTAAAATCACAGTTTCAGAGTGAGGATTAATTTTTTAACATATTTTTAACAGTATAATTAATAATGAAGTGGATTTTAAACAGGTTAATCATTATAAACAGCAGAACAGCATAAATGCGGAATAAAACCTGCCCAGAAATCTGCTTCATTTAACTCTGAAACTCTGTATTAAAATTTATTCATAATATTATAAATAATTAGACTTGGAAGAAATATTTTAAAAATACTTGTTTTTAAATGGTTAATATACTGTTTACAGAGAAAGCCAGCTGACTAAAATACTCCAATCTTTATACTTGATTTATAATAACTCATAAAACTGAAGAAAATCTAAAATGGAGGTGGTGCAAAGGTTAAAAAGTTTGCTGATGATTTAAGTTTTAACAAAAATTTTGGAGGTGTTAAAATTAATGGAAGCATTAACTGTTTTTGCAGAATGGTTTATAGGTTTATTTAATGAAGGTGGTAAAACATTTGTTGGTTTTCTTACAGGGATAGTTCCAACTCTTGTTGCTCTGATGACAGCTGTTTATGCTATTAAAAACATGATTGGAGAAGAAAGGGTAAATAAATTTGCCCAGAGAATTGGCGGTAATATTATTCTCCGCTATACACTTCTTCCAATTATGGCTGTCTTTTTCCTGACCAATCCAATGGCTTATACATTTGGAACTTTTCTTCCCGAAAGATATAAGCCCGCTTTTTATGATGCAGCAGTTTCATTTGTTCATCCAATCCTGGGTCTTTTTCCACATGCCAATCCGGCTGAATTATTTGTCTATATGGGAATTGCCAACGGTATTCAGGAAGCAGGATTTTCTCTTGGCGCTCTGGCTATAAGGTACTTTATAGTTGGTGTGGTAGTAATCTTTATAAGAGGTCTTGTTACTGAACGTATAACTGTCTGGATGATGAACAGAGAAGGTGTAGAATTAGAAGGATTTTAATATTATTTTAAATCCAAAAAAGTTTTGGCAGGTCAGTTAAACAGCATCTAAACAGCTGAACTGTTTGACTGGAATGGCAGGATTTAAGCAAAACAAACTAAAAATCTAAAAAGTTATGATTAATATAATCATAAAAGGAGGAAAAGTAATGGCTTATAAAGCTGTAAAAATTAATCGCTCCAGCAGTGGTTGGGGAGGGCCGCTTGTCCTTAAACCAACAGATAAAAAAAATGTAGTTGCATCTATAACCGGTGGTGGAATCGATCCGATTGCCAAAAAAATTGCTGAAATGAGTGGAGCAGAGGCAATAGATGCTTTTACAAATAGTGTTCCAGAAGAAAAGATTATGTGTGTTGTAATTGACTGTGGTGGTACTGCACGGGCAGGAGTTTATCCGAAAAAAAGAATTCCTACTGTTAATTTAACTCCGGCCGGACAGGTTGGGCCACTTGCAAAATTTATAAAAGAAGATATTTATGTTTCTGGAGTAAAAGAAAGTACTATTGAGTATGCAGAAGATGAATCAGAGGTTGTAGAAAGTGAAGTAGAAGCTGCAGGAGCTTCCGAAGCTGGAGAAGAAAAAGAAGATATTAATGCTAAAAAAGCTGCTGCTGAAGAAGAAAAGGGTGGTATAACAGGATTTATTGCCAATATAGGTAGAGCTATGGGTGGAGTAGTAGGAATATTTTATCAGGCAGGACGTGAAACAATAGATCAGCTGATAAAAAATATTATTCCTTTTATGGCCTTTATCGCAACAATAATTGGTATTATTAATGCTACTGGACTTGGAGAATTTATTGCTAATACACTTTCTCCACTGGCAAGTACACTACCTGGACTTCTATTATTAACAATTATTGCATCACTTCCGTTTCTGTCCCCTATTCTTGGACCCGGTGCAGTAATTGCCCAGATTATTGGTGTTATGATAGGTGTAGAAATTGGAAAAGGTAATATTCCGCCACAATTTGCACTGCCGGCTCTGTTTGCTATTAATCCTCAGGTTGGCTGTGATTTTGTTCCGGTAGGTTTAAGTCTTGGTGAAGCTGAACCAGAAACACAGGAAATTGGAGTTCCGGCTGTACTGATTTCCAGAGTAATAACAGGGCCAGCGGCAACAATAATTGCCTACTTTGCCAGTTTTGGCCTCTATTCATAAGAGATAATATACTTAATGCTTATTAATACTAATACAGCAAAAGGCAAAATTTGTTTATTGATATAGAGCAGCAGACAAAGCAATACTAGTACTTTTTCTAAAGCTGTTATTGTACTTAATTATACAGGAGGAGGAATAATTTTGGAAACAATCTATGAAGTAGAAGTTACTGGATTAGGTGAAGGTGTTGACGAATTTTTGGAACAGGACTTAATAGTTCTTTTTAATAATAATGCACCTGCAGAACTGGCCGAAATCTCTGTTATTCATACAGAAGCAGAGCTAAAGGGTGAGATAGAAGCAGGTGATATTATAAGTATAGATGATAACGATTATAAGATCACCGCTGTTGGTGAAGTAGTTAATAAGAATATAAGCAGGTTGGGACATTCAACTTTAAGATTTAACGGTAGAGATGAAGCACAGCTTCCTGGAGATATTAATGTAGAAAAATCTCCACTGCCAGATATTAAAAAAGGAACTATTATTAAGATAATCAAAAAATAATTTAAATAAAAGGTGATATAATGAGACTTTATAATGAGTTAAAAAAGAGAGAAAGTATGGGAAATAAGATCAAAGTTGCTCTGGTAGGTGCCGGTCAGATGGGTACCGATATTGTGAGTATGGCTTCTTCAATGCCGGGACTAGATATTGCCGTTGTAGTAGACATTAATCTGGAAAATGCTCAAACAGCATATAAACTGTCAGGATTAAATGGAAACCAGATTAGAGAAAGCAGTAGCAAAACCGAAATAGAAGATTTAGTTATGCAGGACAAAGCAGTAATTACATCTGATTCCAATATAGTGACAGAAGTGGATAATATTGATGTAGTAATAGATGCAACAGGAGTACCAGAAGTAGGTGCTGAAGTTGGATTAAACAGCATTATGAATGGTAAAGATATAGTTATGATGAATGTTGAAGCTGATGTTGTGATAGGACCTATCCTTAATAAAATGGCCAAAAGGGCCGGTGTAACCTATACTGGTGCAGCCGGTGATGAGCCAGCAGCTATTATGGAAATATATGATTATGCAAAGAGTATGGGACTTGAAGTAGTAGCTGCCGGAAAAGGTAAAAACAATCCACTTCAGCTTGATGCAAATCCGGATACTGTTCGAGAGACGGCAGAAAAGAAGGGAACTACTCCTAGAATGCTGGCTACCTTTGTTGATGGTACAAAAACGATGGTAGAAATGGCAGCTGTCTCCAATGCAACAGGCCTTGTACCAGATGTTGTCGGCATGCATGGGCCAACTACCAATGTAGAAGATCTTCCCCAAAAATTTTCTCTAAAAGAACAGGGTGGAATCCTGAACAGCAAAGGAGTAGTCGATTATTCGCTTGGAAATGTAGCACCAGGGGTATTTGTTATAGTAACCTCTGATAATCAGCGAGTTAAAGATAGTTTTGCTTACTCCAAGATGGGTTCTGGACCTAATTATCTACTCTACAGACCTTATCACCTGGTTAGTCTGGAAACTCCAATCTCTGCAGCGAGAGCAGTAATTAAGGGAGAGGCAGCAATTGCTCCAGAGTTTGGTCTGGTCAGTGAAACAATAACAGTGGCTAAAAAGGATCTCAAAACAGGTGAAACTCTTGATGGGATTGGCGGCTTTACTGTCCACGGTTCAATCGAAAAAGCTGAGACTGCCAGAGAGAAAAACCTCCTCCCCCTGGGTCTGACTCATGGTGCTGTAATGAAAACAGATGTTAAAAAAGGTGATCTTTTAACCTATGATGATGTTGAAATTAAAAAAGATTCCATTATCTATCAGCTGAGAATGATTCAGGATAAGATGCTGTAAAAAAATGAAGCAGGTATCAGGCACTTAAAAAAATTTCTCGGTGTCTGGTACCTATATTTTTTGCCAAGTTTTTGTTCCAATCTGCAATTGCTATTTTGATTATATTATCTTATAATAAAATTGAACAGCTTTAAATTTACAAGATTAAATCTGGAGGTGTTTTAGATTAATGGAAAAAGTTGAAACAGAATTATACTGTGTAAAATGTGATGAAGAAACCCCCCATATAGTAACCTATATAAATGATGAAATTCAGACAATAAAATGCAATAAATGCGGCAGCTCACATGGAATTGACAAAAAAGAACTGCTGGAGCACTATACAGTTGACACAGTTGAACACATCCTGACAGAGCCCTTTAAGCTGAGCAAACAGCTTAAAGAGAAGAAATTTTCTATTTTATATTCTTTACCCAAAAGGCTGCTTACAAAACCCTACAGAATAGCAAAAGACATTAAAGATATATTAGAGGAAGAAGAATAATTTAAAAAGGAGAGTATTATGAGTATTAAAAAATCTAAAATAATTTATTCAGAAGAATTTAATCCATGGTACAACCTGGCTTTAGAAGAATATTTGTTAAACAGTGTTGATGATGATGAGATAATATTATACCTGTGGCAGAATGATAATACAGTTGTAATAGGCAGAAATCAAAATGCCTGGAAGGAGTGCCGCTGCAGCCTTCTGGAGGAAGAAAATGATGGATATCTTGCTCGAAGATTATCAGGAGGAGGAGCTGTCTATCATGACATGGGTAATTTAAACTTTACTTTTTTGATGGACAGAGATAGTTATAATCTCAAAAAACAGCTGTCAGTTATCCTGGAAGCAGTAAAAGGACTGGGAATTGATGCTGAATTTTCCGGCAGAAATGATCTTGTAATTGGTGAAAAGAAATTTTCCGGTAATGCCTTTTATTTTGGCAGTAAAAAAGCATATCATCATGGAACAATACTGCTGGATACAGATATTAAATCTCTAGTGGAATATCTGCAGGTATCAAAAGAAAAGATTATTTCCAAAGGGATAGAATCTGTACGTTCAAGAGTTGTTAATTTAAAAGAAATTAATGATAAAATTAATCTGGACTCACTTAAAGAAAAGCTGGAAAAAAGTTTTAGCAGTATTTATGTAGAGCCAGAAGAAATTTTGCATTATACACCTTCAGAAATGCCAGAAATTGCAGATCTTTATGAAAAATATTCTTCCTGGGACTGGAGATATGGAGAAACTACTGAATTTGATATAATATTTTCCAACAGATTTGACTGGGGTGAAGTAGAAATAGCGCTTAATTCTGTTAATGCTGTGATAGAAAAAGCAAAAGTTTATTCTGATGCAATGGAAGCAGAACTGTTTGCAGAGCTGGGTCCTGTGCTGGAAGGTGTTCGCTTTACCAAGGAAAATATTATTGAAACTGTAAAGGGTCTAAAAGATAAAGGTAATAAAGAGATGATTTCTGATCTGGTAGACTGGATAAAAAAACGGGATTTTTAAATATTATAGACTTTCCCCATTTTTTATATACTGCTGCAAAAAAGGGAGATGCAGGAATATTGAAATTTTTAGTCAATGAATCTTAACGAAATGAAGGAAGAAATAGGGTTGAACTGCAGGATGGAGTGAGCTAATCATGAGTCAGGAGGACTCATTGATTAGTGTGCCCTATTTCACACCCGAATTGTGTTTTAGATAAATCTAAAAATTTCGTTGATGACTAAAGCCCCTTTTTGCAGCTTGAAAATAAATTTTGGGGAAACTCCTATTAAATATTTGCTTGACATGGGAAAATTGCTGTTTGTCTGGATGGAGAGGGGAATTTTAACATGGATGAAAATAAAAGGTACTGTAAAAAGCTTAAAGCAGCAAGATATTATTATAATGAAGGTTTAACCCAGCAGGAAATTGCTGACAGACTTTATATTTCTCGTCCTACTGTTTCTAAAATGCTGAAAGAGGCAGAAGAAGAAGGAATTGTTCAGTTTAAAATTATAGATGTAAAAGATAAATGCCATATGCTGGACCTGGAAGACAAGCTGGTTAAAAAATTTGGACTTAAAAATGCTGTTATTGCAGAATATGATGAGAAATATAATGACTTAAAAGATAGAATAGGCAAAGCAGCCGCACAGTATTTTGAAGATGTAGTAAAAAGTGGTATGACAATAGCTATCTCCTGGGGAACAACCCTGCGTTCTATGGTAAAAAATTTAAATTTCAATAAATCTGTAGATAATCTAAAGGTAGTTTCTATGGTTGGTGGATCGAGGAATCTGGTGACAGATATTCAGGCCAATATTTTAGTGGAAAAAATATTGAATAAATACCAGGGGAAAGGCTATTATCTTTATGCACCTGCTGTTGTGGACAGTCCTGATATTGGAGAAAATTTGAAAAACAATCAGGAAACTAAAGAAGTGCTGGAAAAATCGAAAGAAGCAAATATAGCTTTTGTGGGGATTGGCCCTGAAATAGAAAAATCCACTTTAAAGGAAACCGGTTATTTTAATCAGGAAGAGATAAATCTTTTAATGAATCACAATTCTGTTGGAGATATCTGCTGGAGATTTTTTGATAAAAATGGTGAAGTTTGTATCCCTGAAATTGATAAGAGAACAATAGGGGTAAGTCTTGATACACTAAAAGAAATGAAGACAGTAGCTGGAGTTGCCGGTGGTGAAGAAAAGTTAGATGCTATACTGGCCACACTTAGAGGAAATTTAATCGATATATTGATAACAGATGAAATTACCGCCAGAAAAATAATAGAAAAATCAGAATAAATTATCTTCAGTTTTCATTTGAAATCATTAATTTAAATTATTTTTTAAAATTAGTATTTAATGTATTTTACTAATTTTTATTAATTCAGCTTAAATAAAAAAATATAAAAATAAATAAAAATAAATAATAAAATATGCTTGCTTTTGCTTTCATATTGTGTTAATATTTAAATTAAAGAAAATAAAAGATAATTTTTAAAATTTAATTTATAAATCAGCAATTAGGAGGTGGGGAAATGAGTAAAAAAGCTAAAAAGAAAATTGTTATTGGTGCAGCAAAGGCAGCTGTTGAATTAAAAGAAGTTTTAAAAGAACTGCTGGAAGAAGAAGAAATAGAATATGAAGATGTGGGTCTTAATTCAGCTGATGAGGATGAGTATTACCCATCAGTGGCAAAAAGAGCTGTAGAAAAGATAGTAGAAAGCGATTATGAAAAAAAAGGTATTTTACTCTGCGGTACAGGAATTGGTATGGCAATTACAGCTAACAAATTTCCCAAAATATATGCTGCTCAGGTTTATGATAGCTATGCAGCAGAACGGGCCAGCTTAAGTAATGATGCAAATGTTATTACACTTGGTTCCAGAATAACCGGGCCAGAACTGGCAAAGAAAATAGTTAAAGAATGGCTTGGACTGGAATTTAAACCTGGACGTTCAACCCCAAAACTAAAAGAGATTTATGAGATAGAAAAAGAGAATTTTAAGGGAATTGAATAAACCAGTATTTTTTAATGTCTAGGAAATTATACCAGGTGGTTTATTGTGGATAAAATTTATGGATTCATAATTTTCGACGTCAACAAAATTTAACCTTACTGTAATAAAGAAGTCCGAAGGACATTTTGTTCTAATAAAAAAATCAGTATACAAAAATCTACAATATAAATTACTATAAATTATAAGGGGCTGATAAGATTGAAATTTTTTATTGATACTGCCAATCTTGAAGAAATTAAAGAAGCAGAAAGTTATGGTTTAATAGATGGTGTGACAACAAATCCATCTTTGGTGGCAAAAGAGGGAGATATTGAATTTGAGACAAGAATAAAAGAGATCTGTGAAATAGTGGATGGCCCGGTTAGTGCAGAAGTGGTTGGTCTCAAAGCTGAAGAGATGATTAAAGAGGCAGAAGAACTGGCCGAGATAGCTGATAATGTAGTTGTTAAGATTCCGATGACAATGGAGGGAATGAAAGCTGTTAAAGCACTTAGTGAACAGGGTATAGATACAAATGTGACCCTTGTTTTTTCGGCTAATCAGGCACTTCTGGCTGCAAAAGCAGGAGCAGCCTATGTAAGTCCCTTTATAGGAAGATTGGATGATATAGCAGCAGATGGTATGAACCTTGTAAGAGAAATAGTGCAGATTTTTGATAACTATGGTATAGAAACTGAAATTATTTCTGCCAGTATAAGACACCCCATGCATGTCAAAGAGGCAGCACTTGCCGGGGCAGATATTGCAACTATCCCATTTAATGTAATAGAAAAACTTTCCCAGCATCCCCTTACAGATATAGGCATTGAGAAATTTTTGGATGACTGGAATAAAACCCAGGGTGCTAAATAGAGGAAAAATAAATGTTAAATTAAATTTCAATACTGTACGGAGTTTAGCAGCATAATTTGAATTTATACCACAAAAGTTTGTAGCAAAATAACTTATCAATTAATACAAATATTATAAAAATATATTAAAACCAAACCAATACAGGCTGTACTGCTGTCTGCAGTTTGTATTGGTGAAATAATTCAGAATATTGATTTAAAATTGCAAATTTTCATTCATATTAAAGAGTTTCTCCAAAATTATTTTTAGAGATGCAAAAAAAGAGATTTCTTTATAAATGTAATTTTTAGATTCATTTAAAACTCAACTATGGTACGGAAATATGGTACATTAATCAAAGAGTTCTCCTGATTCATGATTTTGACGCACAGGATGTGCTGGTGTCCTGAATACTGTAGGATGTAGCTAATATGAGGGATTACATTTTGTAGTTCGACCCTATTTCTCTCCAGCAATAAAGGGTAAAAATTAATTGCTGTCCTTTTTCATAATCTTTTGACTTGTTTCAAATTTAATGTTATAATTATAAATATGATAATAAGTAAAAGTATAAGTGAAGAATAATAAAAGGTTGTGAATAAAGATCAAAATGAACAAAAGAAGAGTTGGAGACATTTTTTCTGATAAACTCATTATTCCATCTGTAAAAAAGCTGAAATATCTTAATGAGGCCCTTAAGAGTTCTGCTCCTGTCCTTTATTTATCCAATGTTCATATTGGTAATTTAAAATCTATCTCGGAAACCTGCCATAAAAAGAGTAAATTTGTTTTTGTTCATACCAACTTAATAGGTGGTTTTAAAGCAGATCATACTGGAATAAAATTACTAAAAAACTTTTTTCGGGTAGATGGATTATTTTCCACCAATCCCCAGACTATAAGTTTGGCTAAAAAAGAAGGCCTTTATGCTGTCCAGCGTTTCTTTTTTATGGATTCTATGTCAACAGATTTTGCGCTAGAAAGTTTGAGGAGCTCAAATCCTGATGCATGTGAACTGCTGCCTTCACCTTTAGCTTTGAAGGTTAAAAAAAAAATAAAAAGTGTGAATCCAGATATACCACTGCTGGCAGCCGGCTATATAGATAATCGAAAATTTGTAGAAAAAATATTTGAAGCCGGTCTAGATGGATTGACTACCAGCAGCAAAGATTTATGGCCCTAAATTCTTTATTTATTAATTCCTTCTAAACCGTAATCTAAGTTCCTTAATTTTCAAAATATTAAAACAAAATATTAATGATCAACACTTTTATTATATTAATCAAAACAAAATCAATCAAAAGGGTATGTGATAAGAAACCCCGCTTTTAGACAATAGGATATTTTCTGTTGTTCTAGAGTGGGGTTTTTATGTTTAGATTTTAAATTTTGCTGTTTTTAACAATTAACATATATCAAAATTAGGAGGGAAAATTATATGAAGTATGTATTAGGAGTAGATATAGGCACAAGTGGCGCAAGGGCGGCGATCATTAATGAAGAAGGTGAATTTGAAAATTCATTTTACACCAACCACGGGTATAATATACCTAAAGCAGGTTGGGCTGAACAGGAAGCAGAGGTATATTGGAACAGTTTTTGTGAGGTAGTTAAAGAGGCTACAAATTGGGTTGAAGAACAAAATGGCGACATTGTGGGACTTGGTGTCAGCGGGTTAACTCCAGATGTTTTACCGATAGATAAAAATGGAGAACCCTTAGCTCCTGCAATTTTATGGCTGGACAGAAGAGGTACAGAAGAAGCTGAATGGATAAAAGATAATATTGGTGTAGACAAAGTATTTGAGTTAAGTGGAAACACTGTTGACTCCTATTATGCTTTGGTGGAACTGCTCTGGCTGAAAAATAAGGAGCCTGGGATTTACGGAAAAGCAGATAAATTTGTAAACATTAAAGATTATGTACTTAACAAACTAACTGGAACAATCTGTATGGATTATACTCAGGCTGCCTGTACAGGTATAGGGTTCGATATCCGCAAAAAGCAGTGGGATGCTGAAATGTTCAATAAACTTGGACTGGATATTAATAAGATGCCCGATCTTGTTAGGCCTGAAGAAATAATTGGAGAAACTCTTCCAGAAATAAGTGAAGAAACGGGGTTGGAACCTGGTATTCCAGTTGTTGCTGGAGCAGGAGATGCATTTGCTAGTGTAATGGCTGCTGGTATTAGTGAAGTTGGAGAAAATGTTGTAGCCTTAGGTACTTCAGCAGTTTGGGGATTTTTAGGAAAATCTGATGACTTTGCAGAAAATATGCTTGTTACCCCCGCCCCTGGTTATCCTGATATGTATCTAACTAGTGCAGCACCTGTATTTACAGGTGGAGTATATAAGTGGATTAGAGAAAATATCATGGCACATGAAGCTGAAGATGCCTATGATAAAATGAATGAAGAAGCAGCAAAAATCAAACCTGGTTCAGATGGATTAACTATCCTGCCGTATTTTGCAGGTGAAAGATCACCTGTTTGGGATGCAAGAGCTAGAGGAGTTATTTTTGGTTTATCCACAGACCACACCAGGGCCAATGTATTTAGAGCTGGACTCGAATCTGTAGCATATGCTCTGCTTGACAACTTGAAATACATTAGAGCCTCAGGTACTGAAATTAGTGAAGATATGGTTGTAACAGGTGGTATGGCTAAAAGTAAATTACTGAGAGAAATTTTAGCAAACACCCTGAACATGAATGTTGTTTACATTGGCGGTCATGTAAGTGCTGAAGTAGGATCAGCTTATATTGCCGGTAATGGTGTTGGCTTATTTGAAAGTTATGAAGTGGCAAAAGAAAAACTAGAACTTATTGATAAAATTGAGCCAGATCCAAAGATCAACGAAATTTATGAAGAATACTATGAAAGAGTATATAAACATTTGTACCCAGCTCTTAAAGATATATTTAAAGCTAATTATGAAATCAGAAACAATGTTGATAAACTGATCAATTAAAAACTGATCAATTAAACTCATTTCGATGTTTGTCAAGTTGTATAACTGCTTTGTTAAATGACTATTAAGATGATGGGTTAATAAACACCAACCTGTTTTCTCGTAATAATTTAATAACTTCAATAAGAGAGAAAACAGGAATAAAATATCAAATAAATCTTGAATGACTATATTTTTTAAAATTAAGTTTCAAAAACCCCTAAAATTTTTATTTATTTTATTAAAATAAATTACTATCCCAGGTCTAAAAAAGGAGAATGATAATTATGCTGACTAATTTAAATGAAGTACTGCCCCAGGCAAGAAAAGAAGGTTATGCAGTTCCAGCGTTTGACTGTATTGAAGATTTTATGATCAGAACTATTTTGGATACTGCAGAAAAGAAGAAATCACCTGTAATTTTAATGTCTTTAAGACACGATCTTGAAGGTAAAGGATTTAGTTATATTGCAGGTTTGATCAATAAAGTTGCTCCAGAATACGATATACCAATTGTGCTTCACCTTGATCATGCGGAAAATTTCGAATTTATAAAACAGGCGATTGATAATGGTTTTACTTCAGTAATGTATGATGGCTCTAAACTTCCTTTTGAAGAAAATATTAAGAATACAAAAGAAATAGTTGACTATGCACATACTAAAGGAGTTACAGTTGAAGCTGAATTGGGGCATGTGGGTGGAATGAAACTTGACGGCAGCAGAGAAGGAGATTCCCAGCTTACCAGAGCAGAGGATGTAAAAATATTTATCGAAAAAACTGGTGTTGATGCTTTAGCAGTTTCGATCGGTACCGCTCATGGTGTTTATGAATCCGAACCGGAATTAAATATTGAACGTTTAAAAGAGATTAATGAGATCAGTTCGATTCCTTTGGTACTTCATGGTGGTTCTGGTACACCTGTAGAACAGGTTCAGGAATCTATCAAAAACGGTATTGCAAAAATTAACATCTTTGCTGATTTGAGAATTTCAATGTATAAGGGACTTTTAGAAGCTGCCAAAAAGGCAGAGCAAGAAGGAAGAATTGACCCAACTCCAGATGTACTTTTTGAACCGATTAGAAATTCTCTAAGTGATGCTGTGGCTGGAAAAATAGAAGATTTATTTGCTGATAACAGAGTTTGATTGATAAAGGAAACAAAAAACTATTAGATTTGACGTAACGGAATATTAACCAGGAGGAATAATATGAAAACTAGAGCACTCAGATTATATGGGAAAAAAGATCTTCGTTTAGAAAAATTTGAGCTTCCTGAAATCAAAGAAGATGAGATTCTGGCAAAAGTAGTTACAAACAGCATTTGTATGTCGACCTACAAAACTGCTCTTCAGGGTGCAGACCACAAACGTGTACCTGATAATGTTTCAGAAAATCCGATTATTACAGGCCACGAATTTGCAGGTGAGATAATAGAGGTTGGTTCAAAATGGAAGGATAAGTATAAAAAAGGTGAGAAATTTACTATTCAGCCTGCCCTTGTCTATGAAGGAAAAGCTGTAACAGCCGGATATTCTTACCCATATTATGGTGGAAACAGTGAATATGTAATTATTCCATCTGAGGTAATTGAGACAGATTATATTTTTAAATATAAAGGTGATGCATTTTTTGAAGCTTCTCTGGCGGAACCTATTTCCTGTGTGATCGGAGGGTATAAGTCTGTTTACCATCATACAGATGATTATAAACATGAGATGGGAATTGTTGAGAGAGGAAGTACTGTTCTTTTAGGTGCTGCAGGCCCTATGGGTCTTGGTGCTTTAGATTATGCACTTCATTCTGATAGAAGACCTTCTCTTTTAATTATGGTAGATATAAATGAAAAAAGGCTTCAGCGAGCAGCAGACATATTTTCTGTAGAAGAAGCTGCTGAAGACGGAATTGAGCTTCACTATATAAATCCAGCAGAAGAAGAAAATTATCTGGAGAAAATTAGAGAATTAAATGATGGACAGGGTATTGATGATGTATTTGTTTATGCTCCTATTAAAAAGTTAGTAGAAGATGGAGATGAGCTTTTGGGAGATGACGGCAATTTGCATTTTTTTGCTGGACCAACAGATAAAGAATTTTCTGCTGAAGTAAATTTTTATAATGTTCACTACTCAAATACACATTTTACTGGTTCATCTGGTGGTAATGATGTTGATATGAGAGAGGCGCTTGATCTTTTTGCTGAATCGCGTCTTAAACCAGCCAAGATGATTACACATATTGGTGGACTTGATAGTGCAGAAGAAACTATTTTAAATTTACCCGATCTTCCTGGAGGGAAGAAGCTGATTTATACCAATATAAATATGGAATTAACACCTCTTAAAAAATTAAGAGATAAAGCTGAAGTTGATAAAAGGTTCGCTGAGCTGGCAGATATAGTTGAAGCAAATAACGGGCTCTGGTCAAAAGAAGCAGAGGATTATCTGCTTGATAATTTCAGTTAAATTTGGCTGTACATTAAATACTTAAATATAATAAAACACGGCACATAAAAAATGTTTCTTTATATTTTTTTAAGTCTAACTGTTCTAATTTTTTTCCTATTTTCCAATAATTATTTCTATACCGGAATCTTTTATTTCTTTAAGATCTTTATCATTTATTTGAGAATCTGTAATAAGGAGATCGATTTCACTACTGCTGGCAAATTGAGCAGCAGAAGTATGACCTATTTTAGTATGATCCAGGACTGCAATTAATCTGTCGGATTTTTCTACCATTTTTTTCTTTAATTCTACTTCATAAAAATTAAAATCTGTTAATCCATTTTTGACATTGAATCCGTGCGCAGAAGTAATCATCAGATTAGCAGAAATATCATTGAGCATACAGCTGCCGATAAGTCCTTCTACAGAACCGGATTTAGGCCTTACAATTCCTCCCAGCAGAATAACATTAAAGTCTTCTTCATTTTTAAGTTCTAGTGCGGTATAAATGCCATTGGTTATTACTGTCAGTTTTTCGTATTGGGTTAGATAGGGAAGGAGGTAGAGAACTGTAGAGCTGGCGTCAAGTATTATTGTCTGACCGTTTTCTATATAGTTTTTTGCCACTTTTCCAATTGCCTTTTTTTCTTCCACATTTTTTTCACTTCTTTTGTGGAAACTGCGGAAACTGTTTTTGCTCTCTCTTTCTGGCAGAACAGCACCACCGTGAATTCTTTTTATTAAACCCTTTTCTTCGAGCTGGGTCAGATCATTGCGGATAGTTGCACCTGATACAGAAAGTTGTTTTTCCAGTTCCTGTGTGGAGATTTGTTTATGTCTTTTTAAAATTTCTAAGATTTTATTTTTCCTTGTATGAGAAAGCATCTAAAATACCTCCTAGTAGATTTAAAACTACTGTCATTTGTCATTTATTATAATTGTATTTTATAATATTTTGAATGTCAAGCAAATTACAATCATATGTTTATATATTTTAAATTATTTTTTTATTTAATGTCTGAAATAAAAGAAAATAAAAACTACCAATAAAATGATAATTTAATCAACTTTATTCATACTGTATTTAGTATTCAAAGCATGTAAAAATAGTTTAGTCTTGATCAATTAAAATGGTAATCTTTATTTAAAGTGTGATAAAGCCGAATTTAATGTCATTAGGGGTACAATTTTTAAACATTATAAAAAATAATAAAAATAAATAAAAATAAACAGAAAGAAACAATAATAATTACTTGCTTTAATTTTTATATTATGTTAGTATTTAAGTGGATAAGTATCTGTAAATTAGACAGATTTAATCAATTTGTTTCTAACAGCTGTAATTTTAAAGAATGACTCCTTAATAATTTTTAATTATATTACTGAAAGGAGAAATAATATGGATTTAAATATTAATGAAATTTCAGGAAAAAAATGCTCCTGTGGAAGAACACATCAGATTCCCATAAAAGAAGTTTTAATTGAAGAAAGTGCTGTTGAAAAACTGCCCGAGTTAATTAAGCAAGTAACAAATGAAGAAAAAATCTATGTTGTAAATGATAAAAACACTAAAAAAGCTGCCGGAGATGCTGTGCAGTCAGTGCTTAATGAAGCCGGATTTAAAGTAAAAGAAATTCTGCTTAAGGAAAAAGAAGGAGATGACCACCTGGTTCCTGATCCTGATGCTATTTTTAGTGTTTTAGCAGGAACAGATGATGATGGATATATTGTTGCAGTTGGCTCAGGAAGTATAAATGATCTTACTGCTTATGCAGCGCGAAAAATGGGGAGAGGTTATTCTGTTGTTGCCACAGCACCATCAATGGACGGTTATGCATCTTCAATTGCCTCTATTACTGCAGAAGGGATTAAAAAATCTTATGATATTACACCACCAGAGTTTATTGCTGCTGATTTAAATATTCTGGCAGTTTCTCCCTGGAAGTTAATTCAGTCAGGGATCGGTGATCTGCTGGGCAAAGTGACCTCTCTTTTAGGATGGAAAATGCAGAGAGAACTGCTTGATGCATATTTCTGTCAGGAAGCTTATAATATGGTGGAAAATGTGCTGAATGAGCTGATGGATAATTATAAAACTATTATAGATCGAAAGATTACAGGAATTGAATCACTTACAAAAGGCCTTATATATTCCGGTATTGCGATGATGATGGTCGGGAACTCAAGACCTGCATCTGCAGGTGAACATCAGATATCTCATTTTTTTGATATGTATTCTGGCATATTTAAGCAACCTGTACCAACACACGGCATTAAAGTTGGGGTTGCTGCAGTTATAACAAGTAATATGTATCTGCGGCTGCTGGAAACTGATTTTTCTGAACTGGAAATTAAACACAACCGCAAACTGAGAGAAAAAAATATAAAGGAAATATATCTGGATAAAGCACCTAAAATACTCAATCTTCTTGATAAACGCTGGGAAAGAGAAAAAATATCTCAGGCGAGATTGCTGGAGAAAGAAACAAATCTAAAAAGCTATATTAGAGAATATAAAGATAAGCTTCAAAGTATAGAAAAAATTCTGGATGATTTTGGATTTTTTGAAAGAGAAGATGTAAAAAATTTAAATCGAGACTGGTTAAATAAAGCAGTGAATTACGGCTTTGAAATTAGGGCCCGCTACTCTATCCTCACTCTTTTAACACAGCTTGGATTAATTGAAGAGTGGTCTCAGGATGCAGTGGCAGAGTTGGAGAAAAAACTTTAACTTTATTAAAAAATAATAAAGGGTGAAAGAAGAGATTAATATATAGAGGGAGAAGTTAAAAAAATAAGGAGAACAGATATAAAGTAAATTAATACAGTTAAAGGAATGATAGTTAATGAACAGGATTAAAGATATCGATTGTTTTTTACTTGATATGGATGGAACTATATACTTGAGCAATCAGCTTATTGATCAAGCAGTTGATTTTATAAAATTACTTGAAGAACAGGATAAAGAGTATGTGTTTTTTACCAATAATTCTTCTAAAAATACAGATGATTATCAAAAAAAGCTAAAAAATTTTGGGCTTGATGTTCCGCTGGAAAAGATAGTTAATTCAGGTCAGGTGACAGCCAATTATGTAAGAGAACATAAGGAGAATGCTGCTGTATATCCGGTGGGGACACCTTCATTAGAAAGGGAGCTGGCCAGTGCAGGTCTCAAACTAGTAAAAGACAAAAACGAAGAGATAGATTTTCTTGTCCTCGGTTTTGATAAAACATTAAATTATAAAAAGCTGTGGGATGCACATGATCTCATTTTAGAGGGCATAGAATATATAGCGACAAATCCTGATTCTGTCTGTCCATTAGAAAACGGGAAAAGCATGCCTGACTGTGGCTCTATTATAAGTCTGCTGGAAACTTCAACCGGGAAGAGGCCGCTTGTGGTTGGAAAACCAAATACTCTGATGGTAGATTATGTCTCCAAAAAACTGGGTATTAAAAAAGAGGGAATGGCAATGGTTGGAGATAGAATTTATACTGATATTCAGATGGCTATCAATGCCGGTATTACAGGCATTCTGGTTCTCAGTGGTGAATCAACCCAAAAAACTGTTGCGGAAAGCCCACAGGAAGTTGATTATGTTTTTAATTCAGTTGCTGATATAATGGAGCAGCTGAAAAAATAATATAAGGGGGCTGGGTTTATGGGTAATCCAAATTATGAAAAGTATCTTAATGACCCGGAAGAGCTTATTGAAGAAATGATCGATGGTTTTGTTAAATCACATGAGGACAGGATTAAGCAGGTTTCGGAAAGATCAGTAGCAAAAAAAGAAGCTCCTATTGAAGGAAAGGTTGGAGTCGTTTCTGGTGGGGGTTCAGGACATCTGCCCGCATTTATGGGCTATATTGGTGATGGTGCTCTTGATGCAGTTGCTGTTGGAGATATATTTTCTTCCCCTTCTGTTGACCATATCTATGCGGCAATTAAGGCTGCAGATGGTGGAAAGGGAGTTATTTGTTGTATAGGTAATTTCAGTGGAGATATTATGAATTTTGAAATGGCTTCAGAAATGGCAGAAGAAGAAGGAATAGATGTTAAAACTGTGATTATAAATGATGATGTTGCTTCTGCGCCAAAGGAAAAGATGAAAAACAGGCGGGGAGTTGCCGGTGAGGTGATTATCTGGAAGCTGGCTGGGGCTATGGCTGAAAAAGGTTACAGCCTTGATGAAATTAAAGAAACGGCTGAAAGAGCTCTTTTCAATACAAGAAGTATGGGAGTTGCTCATAAGCCCTGTATAATGCCAACAAATGGAGAGCCAAGTTTTGAGCTGGCTGAAGGGGAGATGGAAATTGGCGTCGGCCACCACGGAGAACCCGGTATTAGAAGAGAAATGATGAAAACAAATGATGAGATTACGGCAGATCTTTTAAATATTGTTCTGGAAGATCTTCCCTACAAAAAAGGAGATGAAGTTGTAGTTCTGATTAATGGTCTTGGGTCTACTTCAAGACTGGAGATGTATATTTCCTATAGAAAGGTATATAATATGCTTCAGGAAAAGGGTATAAAAATATTTAAAAACTATATTGGAGAATTCTTTACTTCACAGGAAATGGCAGGTTATTCTATAACTCTTACTAAAGTTGATGATGAATTAAAAGAGCTGTTTGCAGCTGACTGTGATGCAGTTGGATTCACCTGCCTCTAAGTGTGTACCAGGTACAAAAAGGCCTTTTTGTACCTGGTACTGTCTGCTTGGTCTGCTGGTCTGCACAATAATTGAATGGAGGGTTTTATTATGAGATTAAAAAGTAAAACAGCTGTACTATTTCTGGTGCTGCTTCTGATAGTTTCAGCTGCAGGTAGTGTTCTGGCGGAGGAAAGTTATACTGGTGAGGCAGAAGGGCATAATGGAAATCTTAAGCTGGAAGTGATTATTGAAAATCAGGAAATAAAGGAAATTAATGTTCTGGAAAGTAAAGAATCAAATTTTACTGATCCTGCTTTTGATCAGGTGATTTCTGATATCATAGCATCTAACAGTATAGATGTAGATACTGTTTCTGGTGCAACGGTTACAAGTAAGGCAATTATTTCTGCAGTTGAAGATGCTGTCAGTAAAGCAGGAATAACACTGACTGCCAAAACTGCTGTTAAAAAAGAAACAAATTCTGATACCTCTACTGATATTGTAGTTATTGGTGGTGGTGGTGCTGGACTTAGTGCAGCAATTGAAGCCAGCAGTAGGGGTGTAGATGTAATTCTTGTTGAGAAAATGCCAATACTTGGTGGGAATACTGCCTATGCAACTGGTGGTTTAAATGCGGCAGAAACTGAATTTCAAAAAGCAAATGGTATTGAAGATGATGCAGATCTATTTTTTGAAGATACAATGCTTGGCGGTAAGCTGAAAAATAATGCACTGCTGGTTAATAAATTAACTGAAACAGCAGATGAAACAGTTGCCTGGCTTACAAAACTTGGTGTTGATTTATCAGATGTAGGAAGACTTGGAGGAGCTAGTGTCAGTAGAGCTCACAGACCTGCTGGTGGTGCTGCAGTCGGCTCACATTTGGTAGATGTTCTTGTAAAAAACGCCAAAAAAGCTGGTGTTGATATTAGATTAAGCACAAAAGCAGTAGAAATTCTCCACAACGGAAATGCGGTGAATGGTATTACTGTTGAAAATAAAAATGGGCGTTATAATATTAATGCAGAAGCTGTAATTGTTGCTACAGGAGGTTTTGGAGCCAATCCCGAAAAAGTTGTTAAATTTGATCCAAGTCTTAAAGGATTTGGAACAACCAATGCACCTGGAGCAACCGGTGATGCATTAGATTTTTTGGCACCATTAAATGTTGCGTTAGTTGATATGAAAGAAATTCAGACACACCCGACTGTTGTACCTGTTAAAAATAAAATGATTACCGAGGCTGTCAGAGGTAATGGCGCTATTCTGGTTAATAGAGACGCAGTGAGATTTGTAGATGAGCTGGAAACAAGAGATATTGTTTCTGCTGCAGAGCTGGATCAGGAAGGTCAAACTGCATTTTTAATCTTTGATCAGGGTGTAAGAGAAAGTCTTTCTGCAATTGAAAGTTATTATAAAGCAGGACTGCTAACAGAAGCAGAGTCTCTTACAGCTTTAGCAGAAAAAATGAACTTAGATGCAGACCAGCTTAAATCAACTGTAAATAGATATAATGGCTTTGTAAAATCCGGAAACGACAAAGATTTTGGCAGAGAAAATATGAAGTCAGAATTGACTAAAGCTCCTTATTATGCAGTGGAAGTTGGACCTGCTGTTCACCACACAATGGGTGGAGTTAAGATTAATTTAAGTACAGAAGTAATAAATAAATCTGGTGAAGTTATTGAAGGCTTATATGCTGCTGGTGAAGTAACAGGCGGAATTCATGGAGCTAATAGGCTTGGCGGAAATGCTCTGGCAGATATAACAACCTTTGGTAAAACTGCAGGGGCAAAAGCTGCTGAATTTGTAAAATAAATGGATTACGTATAAATGTTTGAATACTGCAGTTTTTAGATATTAAATATTAAACATTATATAAAGTCATATTAACATTAAATACAATTAATATAATCCTGCCGATATTTTTACGGTGGGATTATATTTTTTGTTTTTATGGTTTTTCTGTACCCGGTACAAAAAAGGGTGATATGTACCCGGTACATGTGAAAAATATAATTTGTACCCGGTACGAATTGCACAAATTGCATAGTATAATAAAATAAATATTCAAAAATCTAAAAGTAGAGGAGAATTAAGTAAAAGATGGATCTAACAAAGTTAACTGAAAAGATTGATAAGGAAGCAGTAGAACTCAGGCGTAAAATTCATCAGAATCCAGAATTGAGTTTTGAAGAAGTTGAAACAACAAAACTGCTGGAGGATGAGCTATCTCAGGTTGAAGGTTTAGAAATTATAAAAGACGGACTTAAAACAGGTTTGATTGTGATTCTACGAGGTGATAAACCAGGTAAAACGATTGCTTTAAGGGCTGATATGGATGCACTGCCAATTCAGGAAGAGACAGGACTTCCTTTTGCTTCACAAAATAAACATGTTATGCATGCCTGCGGCCATGATATTCACACTTCAGTACTGTTTGGTGCAGCAAAAGTTTTGAGTCATTATAAAGATCAGATTAAAGGGAATATTAAATTTTTCTTTCAGCCGGCAGAGGAAAAGCTGGGTGGAGCAGTAGCTCTTATGAAAGCAGGATGTATGAAGGATCCTGATGTTGATGCAGCTGTTGCAGTACATACCTGGCCCAATCTTGAAGGAGGAAAAGTTGGTTTAAAAAAAGGACCGACAACTGCTTCTGCAGATGAAATTATAGTAAAAGTTAGAGGAAAAGGTGGTCATGCAGCACATCCTGAAGACTGTATTGACCCGGTAATAATTTCTGGATATATACTGACAAAAATTCAAACTGCAGTGAGCAGAGAAACATCACCTCTGGATCCAATAGTAGTAACAGTTGGAACTTTAAATGCTGGTACAGCCTCAAATATTATACCGGATGAAGTTGTTATGACGGGGACAGTGAGGACTGTTAAACATAAAACTCGTATGGAAATTTTTGATAGACTGGAAAGAATAATAAAACATACAGCGATCAGTATGGGTGGGGAAGCTGAACTTCAAGTTAATAAGGGAGTTCCACCTCTGGTGGCTGATGAAAATGTAGTTGATACCATTGAAAGGTCAGCAGTTGAAATGCTGGGAGAAGAAAATGTTGTTAAGTTAGACGAGCCTTCAATGGGAGGAGAAGATTTTGCTTTTTATTTAGAAAATACTCCAGGAGCAATGATAAGACTGGGAACAGCCAATGAAGATGATAATTCCCGTATTTCCCTGCACAATGCTAGAGTTATTTTTGATGAAAGATCAATTGGAGCAGGAATTAAGGTGCTGGTCAAAACAGCTCTAAATTTTCTAGAATAAAAAATGCTCAGAATTCAAATGTATAAATTTAATAATGTCTGTGAAATCCCGCTGAAATTAATTGGCGGGATTTTTGCTTTAAATAAAAAACTATTATTATAATAATAAATATATTGACATAATAATAATATATTGTTATTATAATAATATATTATTAAAACAATAAATAATTATTAACAAAAGTATATAAGCAATATTTAAGTTTTAATAATATAAAAATTAAAAGGAGATGATTGTTTATGAAAAAACAGATTAATACAGAAGCTGCACCGGCAGCAATAGGTCCATACTCACAGGGAATTGAGATTGAGGGCTTTATTTTTACATCAGGCCAGATTCCTATTAATCCAGAAACTTCAGAAATGGTAGAAAATAATATTGAAAAACAGACAGTACAGGTTTTGGAAAATTTAAAAAACGTTCTTAAAAAAGCAAATCTTGGAATGGATAATATCATTAAAACTACAATATTTCTATCTGATCTAGGTAATTTTGATAAAGTAAATGAAATTTATGAAGAATATTTTGGAGATATTCCACCGGCAAGATCATGTATAGAAGTAGCAAAACTTCCTAAAAATTCTTTAATTGAAATTGAAGCTATTGCCAGATAAGTAATAACATAGAAAGGTGATTTATATGAAAACAGATAAAATAACAGATCTATTAAAAGAAACGATAAAACCGGCACTGGGATGTACAGAGCCGGTTGCAGTAGCTTATGCATTAGCAAGGGCAAAAGATGAAATAAATAGTGAAATAGAAAAAGTTAAAATTATGGTGAGCCTCAATATTTATAAAAACGCTGCCAGAGTAGGAATTCCCGGCACAAATCATAAGGGTCCAATTATGGCGGCTGCTCTGAGTATGGTAATGGGTGATTATACAAAAAAGCTAGAAGTAATTGAAGGTGTTAAAGAAGATGATATAAGAGCTGCTCACAAAATTATTGAAAGAGAAATAATAGATTTAAAAATACGAGATGATATCAGTGGACTTTATATTGAAACTCAGTTAATAACTCCAGAAGAAAAAGTCCGTGTAATTATTGCTGATAATCATCTAAATATTGTTAAAATAGAAAAAATAAGTAGAGATAGTGAGTTTGACAAATTTGAAATTAATAATGATGATAATGATAATGCTGACTGTAAATTAATAAATAATTATTCATTTACTGATATTTTAGATTATGTTAAAAACGTACCTTTAGAAAATATTAAATTTCTCAAAGATGGTGTTGAAATGAATCTAAAAGTTGCTGAAGAAGGATTGGAAATAAAAAACAGCCTCAGCAGTAAATTCAGAAAATTTATAGATGAAGAATTTTTAAATGACAATATGATATCTGAAGCCAGAATGTTGGCCTCTGCAGCATCTGAGGCACGAATGACAGGCAGTAGACTGCCAATTATGAGCAGTGCAGGAAGTGGAAATCAGGGAATAGTAAATTTTATAACAAATTATGCTGTAGCAAAACATCAAAATGTTAGTGAAGAAAAACTGCTCAGAGCTTTAGCCTTAAGTAATTTAATAACATTATATATAAAAACAGCTACCGGAAGTCTCTCGGCAATGTGTGGAGTTGCTGTTGCAGCAGGAGTAGGTGTGAGTGCAAGTACTGTATATATGCTTGATGGGAAAAAAGAAGAGATTTTTTCTTCAATGTTAAATGTTCTGGGGTCTGTAAGTGGAATTGTTTGTGATGGTGCAAAAGAAGGCTGTGCTTTAAAAATAGCCACTGCAGTGGAGTGGGCTGTAATTTCTGCTAAACTGGCAGTGGAAGGTAAGTCAGTAGATACTAAAGATGGCCTGCTGGCAGACAACTTTAAAGATCTGATTGATAATCTGGCCTATGTTTGTAATCCAGGTATGATTTCGACAGATCAGGCAATGCTTAAAGTTATGTTAAATAATTAAAAATAATGGAATTCAGTTAAATTTTATCTGCTGTTATTTTTTATAATAATAATGTGATATTTTGTGAAATATTTATTAAATAATACAGGAGTGATTATAAATGAGCGAAAAGAAATTTACAGACAATCTTGTATTTAGATTGCTGGTGGCAGTTTTTGTGGGTGTTTTTATAGGTGTTTATGTAAATAAAGATATTATGCAGGTTGTTTCTACTATTAAATATGTTTTGGGACAGCTTATATTTTACTCGGTACCACTTGTTATTATTGGATTTATAGCTCCTTCTATAACAAGGCTGCAGGAAAAAGCAAGTAAACTGCTGGGTCAGGCGGTGTCTATTGCATATCTTTCATCTTTAGGGGCTGCTATATTTGCCATTGTATCAGGACGAATAATAATTCCATTTTTAAATATTGCCGAAGAAACCACTTCTTTAAGAGAACTTCCCGAAATAATGTTTCAATTAGATATCCCGGCTATTATGCCTGTTATGAGTGCCCTTGTTTTAGCTCTTTTCGTTGGCCTTTCAGCTGCCTGGACTAAAGCAGAAATGATATCAGACCTGCTGGATGAAATGCAGAATATGATTTTATCACTAGTTGAAAAAATAGTCATACCAATTCTGCCGTTTTTTATTGCTACAACTTTTGCAGAGCTGGCATATGAAGGAACAATTACTGAACATTTACCAGTGTTTCTTACTATTATAATTTTAGTTATTGTCGGTCATTTTATCTGGTTAACTGTTCTTTACTCAATTGCAGGTATGATATCTGGAGAAAACCCGCTGGAAGTTATTAAACATTATGTTCCTGCTTATTTAACCGCCGTTGGAACAATGTCCAGTGCTGCAACTTTGCCTGTATCTTTAAAATCAGCCGGAAAATCTAAAGTGCTTGAAGAAGAAATAACTAATTTTGCTATTCCATTAGGAGCAACTATTCACCTGTGTGGTTCAGTTTTAACAGAAACATTTTTTGTAATGGTTATTTCTAAAGTGCTTTATGGTAGCGTACCATCAATGTCGACCATGTTTTTATTTGCAATTTTGCTGGGGATCTTTGCAATTGGAGCTCCTGGAGTTCCAGGTGGAACAGTTATGGCATCTCTGGGATTGGTCACCGGTATTTTAGGTTTTGATCAGACCGGGGTAGGACTTGTGTTAACTATTTTTGCTATACAGGACAGTTTTGGTACAGCCTGTAATATTACCGGTGATGGGGCAATTGCACTGATGCTGACCGGATTAAATAGAAAAAAAACAGCATAATTACATATTTAAAAAATAATAGTTAGAAGATTTGCTTTCGGTTTTATATAAAATACAGCTGTTTATATTTAATTTAAAATAATTAAAAATGATTAAAGGTTCCTGATATATATATATTAGATTTCAGGGACTTTTGCTCATTTCAAAAAAGGGTACTTTAATTAATTATTGAATAAAAATATAGAGACTATTTTAGAGGAGGAAAAAAGTTGAGTAGTGAGTATTTAGATAATTATAAACCACTTGTTAAATTTCTGGCAGAAGTTCTGGGAGAAAACTGTGAGGTTGTGCTTCATGATTTAAATAATCTGGAAAATTCCATTATTGCAATCGAAAATGGACATATTAGTGGGCGAAAGGTAGGAGATGCACTCACAGATCTCGCCTTAAAAATTGTCAGAGAAGGTCATGATTTAGAGAAAGATTATATGACAAATTATACAGGCAAAACAAAAGATGGTAAGGCTTTAAGATCTTCAACATATTTTATAAAAAAAGATAATAAAGTTGCAGCAATGCTCTGTTTAAATTTTGATGTAAGTAAATTTATCGAAGCCAGAGATCTGTTGAATGAATTTATTACAGGTGATAAAAGGGAAAATAAAACAATTGAAGACAATTCATCAGAAAAATTTACTAATTCAATAGAAGAACTTATGCATTCAATTATAGAAAAGCACATCAGCAGAATTTCTGTTCCACCAAAAAGAATGACAGCGGATGAGAAAAAAGCAGTTGTAAAGGAACTGGAAAAAGAAGGAGTTTTTCTACTTAAAAATTCAATTTCTGAAGTAGCCGGTGAACTAGAAACGTCAGAAGCTACAATTTATCGATATCTAAATGGATAGGCGTTTAAAAATTATCCAGCTGTTTGCTTTTCTTTATCTGTTGCGAACTGCCGAATGTTTGGTATTGTGGAGGTGTAATCTTAAATTTAATACAGCATTCAGAATGGATTTTGAGATTGCTTTAGATAAAAAAGCAGTCCTTATGGAGGGTCCTTATGGAGGGAAACTTATGCTCTATAAAGCTAATGAAAATTAGATAAATTATGATGAAGCTGTTGGAATTTTACTTTTAGATTATGTGGCACCTTTTATTCCAGGAAATGCAGGAGATGTTGGTAATGCCAGTAGTTATGATTATCCTATCAGGTATAAACTTGTAAAAGGAGTGAACTTTAAACAGCTGCTGGAAAAAGATAAAAGTGGTGTGGAAGTTATAATTAGAAGTAGCAAAAGAATTGGAGCGAGATGGTGCAAGGACAATAACAGCTGACTGTTCTTTTTTTTTCAATATAATATCTTGACATCTGTCAATACAGATGTTAAAATACTTAACAGATTATAAAAGTGAGGTGGTAAAAATTAAAACTGAGGAGAGGAGAAACAAACTGCTGCAGAGATTAAAAAATGCAAAACAAGCTGTAATTGGTTCACAGCTGGCAGAAGAATTTGATGTAAGCCGTCAGGTTATTGTTCAGGATATAGCTCTTCTGCGTGCCCGGGGTGAAGGAATAGTGGCTACTTCTCAGGGCTATTTTTATGAAGATAATCTTGGTATACCTACTGTTAAAGCTTCTATTGCCTGCAGGCATGGAGATAATGATGAATTGAGGGATGAGCTGCTTACAGTAGTAAACTATGGTGGGAGGATTATTGATGTTAAAGTTGAGCATCCAATTTATGGTGAGCTCAGCGGCAATCTCATGATTAGCAGCATAGATGATGTTAATATTTTTATTGATAATTATCAGCAAAATGAGGCTTCACTGCTTTCGGAATTAACTGATGGAGTTCATCTGCATACAATTGAGGCAGTCAATGAGCAGGTGATAGAAAAAATTAAGGCAGAACTGAGAGAAAAAGGATATCTGCTTGAAGAATGATTTGTTTTTGTTTTAGCTGTAAAGACATGTGTAAAGTTTTACTGTAAATAAGTTTTGTTAAAATCATTTTTTTAGGTGATAATATTCAAAAAGCTAAAATAGGTGCTGATAAAATATTATATTTACTAAAGGTGATAATCTCAATAAAGGGGAGTGGATTTATGTGAAAGGAGACAAATTAAAGAGATTGAGGCTGATATATATATGTATTATGGTTTTTCTTGTGATTTCAGCTTTTGTTATACCCTATAATTTTTTAAATTCTATTAATTCATTTAAGGGCGCATTTTTATTTTGGAGCATATTTGCTTTAACTGATATTTATTTAACTATTAAAATAACATCTTACTGGGGGGATAATTAATGCCAGCTGCATATCTATATACGGCAGTGATTCTATACATATTTGTTGGTTCACTAGTTGCCTTAATGGCTCGGAAAAACATGAGTAAAGGAATTACAGAATACTTTTTAAATGGGAGAAACACAGGTGGTATTGTATCTGCTCTCTCCTACAGTGCCACAACTTATAGTGCCTTTATGATGATTGGACTGGCCGGGTTTACATATTCAGGTGGAGTAGGAGCACTGGGTTTTGAATTGATATATTTGTCAGGGCTTTCTCTTGTAGCTTTTTTTGGGCCCCGTTTCTGGCTGATAGGCAGGAAAAACAATTATGTTTCACCATATGAGATGCTTGGTGACCGCTATCAAAATAGGTGGATAGCTTTTGCTGCTTCACTTTCAGCATGTATATTTTTGATTCCCTATTTAGCGGTTCAGCTGATGGGAGTTGGCTATCTTTTAAATGGTCTTTCTAATGGGAAGATTCCATTTATTGTTGGAGTTATTACTGCTGGTGTACTCGCAATTGCCTGGGCATTAACTGCCGGTATGAAATCTATCAGCTGGACTGATTCCCTGCAGTCACTTATTATGATCACTGTGAGTATTATTATACTTTTTTATGTTGTTTATCAGCATTTAGGAGGGTTTTCAAAATTTTTTTACTCTCTTTCTCATCTGGATGGCAATATGCTTACAGTGCCTGGCCCCGGATTTTTTAAATTCAACAATTTTCTGGCTCTCAGCCTGCCCTGGTTTTTCTTTTCTATTTCCAATCCACAGGTAAGTCAGCGTCTGTTTATTCCGCGTGATTTAAAATCGATGAAGACAATGATAAAGGGATTTTTAATTTTTGGATTTATTTTTACCATTGTTTCAGTAATCTGGGGATTTTCTGCCCGCTTATTGATACCCGGTCTTCAAAATGCTGATCTGGCTACTCCAGAACTTTTGGCTTCAAGATATGTACCGCCGATTCTTGCTTTAACAGCAATGATTGGAATTACAGCAGCAGCCATTTCTACTATTGATTCGATAATGCTTACACTTTCGTCACTGATTGTAAAGGATATATTTAAGAATATGGAGGATAGGCTGGATAAAGATAAAAGTTTAAAACAATTGAGGACTGCAAAATTATCTATTTTAGTTATCGCTTTATTAGGGTTTTTCTTTGCAGTTCAGGAATTTGATCTTATAGCGGTTCTTTCTGTAGCAGCTTCAGTTGGACTGCTTGTTACTGTTCCTTCAATGTTTGGTGCTTTTTTCTGGAAAAAAGCTACTGCTGCCGGGTCACTGAGCAGTATTATTATTGGTTCATTGACTGCTCTTTACCTCCAATTTTTTGGATGGAGCCCTTTAGGACAGGGAGCAGGAATCTGGACTCTTTTAATTTCTAGTATTGTTTTTATTTTTGTAAGTCTGCTAACTGAAGCACCGGAAAAAAAGGCAGAAGAATTTATCTGTTATCTGCAAAAAGAGTGTGTGGAGAAAAATATTTTGTAACTTATGTTGATGTACCAGGTACAAAAAGGCCTTTTTGTACCTGGTACGGTCTGCTGGTCTGCAAATTATACATTTGCTTTTCGACGTCTGAAAAACTTAATAACTTCATTTAAGATTAAAAATAACACACTGGAAATTAGAATTCTACTCCAGGCGGCTATTCCTACCCCGGCAAAACCGAGAAAATCGTTTATATATGGAATATAAACTACTCCTAATACTAATCCAATTGAAATCAAAATTGCATATAGTATTTTGGGGTTACTAAAAAAGTTCTTAGAAAAAATACTCTGATATTCATATCTTAAAGACATAATATTTATCCACTGCAGACAGGCAACAGTTAAATAACTGATTGTTGTCGCCTGAGCATATAATTTTCCTCCTTCACTAACAGCTGAAATTTGTCCGTTAATGAAAGAATAGAAATTTAAATAAGCAAAACCTCCAATTACTAAAGCCATAAAGGCAAACCTGCTGAAACTTTTTTTATTAACAATATGGTCATCCTGACTTCTTGGCGGTGAGGTCATTATCTGCTCTGAAGCTGGATCAAAAGTATAAGCTGTTAATGGTAAAATTTCAGCTAGGAGGTCAATTGATAGAATCTGAATAGCCAGTATTGGAATCGGTAAGTCAAAAAGTGCTGCTGCAATTAATCCAAGCAGAACCAGTGTTAATTCAGCCCCATTGGCAGTTAATGTTCCCAGAATTGTTTTCTTTAAATTATTATAAATGGTCCTTCCTTCTTTAATCGCATAAACTAAGGTTGGATAACTGTCATCCAGCAAAATCAACTCTGATGCTTCTTTGGACACATCTGTACCCATCTGCCCCATAGCAACACCAATATGAGCACTTTTTAGTGCTGGAGCATCATTAACTCCATCTCCTGTTACAGCAACAATTTTCTGCTGTTCTTTTAAATTTTTAACTATCCGCAATTTATCCTCAGGTGATACCCTAGAAAAAATAAGTGACTTGTTTTCTTCCATAGTCTGTCTAAGTTTTTCTTCACTCATCTCTTCCAAATCTTTGCTGGTAAATACTGGTACATCTTCATCATCAACAGAAAGACTAATTTCTTTACCTACTGCCTGGGCAGTAGTTGCATGATCACCAGTCATAATATAGGTATCAATATAGGCATCATGTGATTCCTGAATGGCTTCCTTAACTCCTTCTTTTGGAGGATCAATCATCGCCACCATTCCCAGAAAAATAACATCCTTTTCTATTTCTTCTAAAACATAATCTGTCTCATCATCTTCAAGTTTGCGGTAGGCAACTGCTAAAACCCGCATTGCATCTTTTGAATACTTTTCATTTATTTCCTGTAATCTTTCTTTGTCTTTTTCTGTAATCTCTACTATTTCTCCATCTTTGAGAATATGTTTGGAAACAGAAAGTACACTCCCCAGAGCACCCTTCATCTTAAGATAATTTCCATCTTCAAATTCTCTAATTGAACTCATTCTTTTGCGGTCAGAATCAAAACTGAATTCATGTAATTCAGGATTTTCTTCATCTTCTTTAGGAGAGCGAGTACCAAGTTTTGTAGAAAGAGTAATTAGCGCAGCCTCTGTTGGATCACCTATTGCATACCAGCCGGGGTGATCTTCATCTGGCTCATGAATTTCTGCATTGGAAGCCATTGTAGCAGCATCAAAGATAATTTCCATTTCTGCAATTTCTTCTTCAGTCAGCGGTTCACCATCTTCACCTAAAAGTTCGCCTTCAGGCTCATAACCTAGTCCTGTTACTTCATACTCCCTACCATCAAAATATACTTTTTTAACTGTCATTTCATTTTTGGTTAAAGTCCCAGTTTTGTCTGTACAGATAACATTGGTTGAACCAAGAGTTTCAGCAGAAGAAAGCTTTTTGACTACTGCATTTTTTCCTGCCAGTCTTTTTACTCCCTGAGACAGAGCTACTGTAACCTGCATCGGTAAAGCCTGAGGTACAACAGCTGCAGCTACACCAAGAGCATATATTAAAGCGAAGTTCAATCCATAACCTCTGTAAATACTTACACCAAAAAGTGTAAATCCAACTGCTACTGCAAAAATACCAATTCGATTGGCCACTGTATGCAGTTCATCCTGAAGAGGGGAGCGAGATTTATCTTCTTCCTGGGTCATCGAAGCAATTTTGCCCATTTCAGTTTCCATTCCAGTTTCAACTACAACTCCCTTGGCTGAACCGGAGGCAACTGTTGTTCCCAGATAGGCCATATTGTCCCGGTCTGCTAGTGGTCTTTCTTCTTCAATTTGGTTGGAATGTTTCTCCTGCGGCATAGATTCACCGGTTAGAGAAACATCATTTGTTCTTAAATTAAATGATTCTATAATTCTCAAATCAGCTGGAATTTTATCTCCTTCTTCCAGACTAACAATATCTCCGACAACTAATTCTTCCTGCGGAATTTCTCCGATTTGATCATCACGAATTACTTTTGAAGGTGAATTAACCAATTTATTTAAGGAATCAATTATTTTTTCAGCTTTATATTCCTGCATAAATCCAATTACAGAGTTAACTATAGCAATCAAAAACATTACTGAAGCGTCACGATAACTTCCGATTAATAATGACATGACAGCGGCTATTAAAAGTAAGATCACAAGTACATCTTTAAACTGCTGTAAAAAGATTATAAATAATGACCTTTTTTTAGCTGCTTCAAGAACATTTTTCCCATCTCTTTTCAGTCTTTTTTCTGCCTCTGATTGGCTCAGCCCCTGAAGACTGCTCTCTAAAGCTTTTACAACATCCTTTGCTTTCTGTCTGTAAAATTCTTTTTCTGCCACCTATTGACCCTCCTCGGGGCAAGCCCACGAGGATTCCTGCTTCTTAGAAGTGGTAACCCACCATCTCCACAGGCTTAAAATCCTGTTAGCCCAACAGTATATCCTCTAACTTGCCTTTTGTATT
>NZ_QPJN01000011.1:0-64776 GCF_003338615.1 Halanaerobium sp. DL-01 | reverse complement strand
GTTCAACCCTATTTCTTCCTTCATTTCGTTAAGATTCATTGACTAAAAATTTCAATATTCCTGCATCTCCCCTTTTTGCAGCAGTATATAAAAAAGGGGGAAAGTCCAGTTTATTTTACAAACTTTCCCTATTTTTTAAATTAAATTACAAAAAAGGATGCAGGAATTTAGAAAGAAAAATAAGACCTCAGCACATGATGCTAATCCTGAGGCAGGACGTCTCATTTGATTAGAAAGTCTTTATTTATCTTGTCAACAAATTTTAGTTTGATCGAAAAATGAGTTAGAAATGCAAATAAACTTTTGGTGGAAGAACCATATATAAGTTTATAATCATTGTTCAATGCCTAAAATGCCTTTTACCTGTAAATACCATGGAAATTCCCAGCTTATTACAGGTTTCAATTATCTGATCATCACGAATTGAGCCACCAGGTTGAATAATTGCTTTAATTCCCAGTTCAGCTGCCTTTTCTACAGCATCAGGGAATGGAAAAAAGGCATCTGATGCTGCAGCTCCACCTTCCTGACGTCCTTCTGCTTTTCTGCCTGCTATAACCATAGAATCGACTCTGCTCATTTGACCTGCTCCAACTCCAACCACCATTTCATTCTTTGCCATCACAATTGCATTTGACTTTACGTGTTTTACCGCTTTCCAGGCAAATAACAAATCTTCAATCTGATCATCTGTCGGCACCTCATCAGTAACTATTTCTAAATCTTCAGCTGTGGCTTGAGCCAGATCTCTGTGCTGAACCAAGAGGCCACCTGTCACTTTTTTCATACTGTAACCAGGTTTTTCATAATTAATATAAAGATCTCCAGTTCTTAAAATACGCATATTATCAGAACGTTCTTTTAAAATTCTTAGTGCATCATCTTGATAATCAGGAGCAATTACAACTTCAATAAATTTATCCTCATCAGCAATCTCTCTGGCTGTAGCAGCATCAATTATTCTATTGACAGCTATGATTGAACCAAAAGCAGAAAGTGGATCCCCTGCATATGCATTAACAAAAGCATCTTTTAAATTATCAGCTGCCGCCAGTCCACAGGGATTGGCATGTTTAATCACTGCTGCTGCTGGTTTAGTTTTAAATTCTTTAATCAATTCTAAAGCCCCATCTGTGTCATTTATGTTATTATAGGACATTCCTTTTCCGTGCAGCTGCTCAGCAGTAGAAATTGAAGGCTCATTCTGCTCTTCTGCTAGGTAAAAGGCTGCCTTCTGATGTGGATTTTCTCCATAGCGGAGGTCTTCTCTCTTCTCATAGTGGTCAAATAATGTTTCAGGAAATTCTTTTTTCTCTTCTTCATCCAGCACAATTTCTCCTAAGTATTTCTGTATTCTGTAATCATATTCAGCTGTATGGCGAAAAGCTTTATAAGCTAATTTTAGTTTCTCAGTTTTTGTTAGTCCACCACTCCCAACTTCCATCTCTGCTAAAAGCTCATCATAGTCAGCCGGATCTACAACTACTGCCACATCATTATTGTTTTTGGCAGCTGAACGAATCATTGTTGGACCACCGATATCAATATTTTCTATTGCTTCTTCCAGAGTAACATTTTCTTCAGCAATAGTTTCTGCAAAGGGATAAAGATTACAGACAACTAGATCAATTGTTTCAATATTTTGAGCTTCAATTTCTTTTAAATGCTCTTTATTATCTCTTACAGCAAGTATACCGCCATGAACTGCCGGGTGTAGAGTTTTTACCCTTCCATCCATCATTTCTGGAAAATTAGTTATCTGGTCAATATCTGTCACTTCTATGCCATTTTCTTTTAACAGTCTGCCTGTACCACCTGTTGAAATGATTTCTACTCCAAATTTTTTTAAGCCTCTGGCAAAATCAACAATACCGTCCTTATTGGAAACACTTAACAATGCTCTTTTAATTTTAGACAAAGTTATTTTTCCTCCCTATTGTGTTATTCTAAATTATAGAAACTAATCAAACTAAATAATTTGTACTTCATTTTGTCTTTTGATATAATTTATTTGGGATGGAGTACATTGCGGCTCTTTTAAAAGAGTAACACTCTAACATTGTGTACTTCATCCCTTTTTGTTTTATAGCAATTTAAGTTTTTATTTTAAAATTTTAACTTTTCTTCCTTCAATTTTAATTTTACCTTCTGCAATCAATTTTACTGCCTCAGGATAAATCTTATGTTCTTCTTTTAGGATTCTCGCTGCCAGATCATCAGCACTATCATTATCTTTAACTTCTACCACTGACTGCTTTATAATTGGGCCGGTATCCATTCCCTGATCAACAAAATGTACAGTACAGCCGCTGTATTTAACTCCATAATCAACCGCCTGTTTTTGAGCATTAAGTCCCTTAAAGGCCGGTAAAAGTGATGGATGGATATTGATAATCTGATTTTGAAAATATTTAACAAAAAGTGGTGATAAAATCCTCATATATCCTGCTAAAACTACTAGTTCTACGCCAGCATTATTTAAAAGCACAATCAGCTTTTTTTCATATTCTTGCTTTGAATCAAAATGGCCAGGATCAATATATAAATGTTCTATCCCTTCATTCTCTGCTCTTTTTAAAACACCGGCTTCTTGATTATCACTTATTAACAATTTAACTTCTGCCGAAATTTCCCCTCTTTTGATATGATCAATAATTGATTGAAAATTTGAACCCCTACCTGAAGCAAAAACAGCTAGTTTAAGCACTTCTGCACCTTCTTTAATTTATTTCTAGAGATGGGTCTCCAGCTCCTGCTTTTATTTCTCCAATCAAACAGGCTTCTTCTCCCATTTCTTCTAATTGATCCAAAATACAATCTTTACCTTCACTTTTGATGACCAAACACATTCCGATTCCCATATTAAAGGTTCTGTACATTTCTTTTTCCTCTATTTCTCCAGCCTGCTGAATTAATTTAAAAATTTTGGGTGGCTGCCAGCTTCTTTTTTTGATTTCAGCTTTTAGACCATCCGGAATAATACGGGGCAGATTTTCAATTAAGCCACCACCAGTAATATGGGCAATCCCGTTAATTTTATATTTTTTCAGCAGAGCAAGAACAGTTTTTACATAAATTTTAGTTGGTCTGAGCAGTTCTTTCCCCAAATTATCATCCAGGCCTTCAAATTCTGCAGTATAGACACAGCCCGCTTTTTCAAAAAGTGCCTCTCTGGCAAGTGTAAAACCATTGCTGTGCAGTCCACTTGATTTAAGTCCAATTATTAAATCTCCCTTTTTAATATCCTTACCAGTAATAATCTGATCCTGATCCACAATTCCAACTGCAAAACCTGCCAGATCATACTCACCTGTTTTATAAAATCCAGGCATTTCAGCAGTTTCTCCACCAATTAGAGCAGCCCCGGCTTCTTTACATCCGGCCACAATTCCTTTTACAATCTCAGCAGTTTTTTCTGGTTTAAGTTTCCCTATTGCCAGATAATCGAGAAAAAATAAAGGTTGGGCCCCCTGAGCCAGAATATCATTAACTGACATAGCAACTAAATCAATACCTATTGTATCATGTATATCCAGCTTAAAGGCCAGCTTGAGTTTTGTTCCAACTCCATCTGTTCCTGAAACTAAAACCGGATTTTTATAACCACTTAAATCAGGTTTAAAAAGACCACCAAATCCACCCAGGTCTGTCATAACCCCCGGTCCAAAGGTCGACTGCACATCTTTTTTTATCATCTCAACAGCTTTATTGCCGGCATCTATATCAACTCCAGCTTTTTTGTAATCTAAACCCACAGATTTATTCCTCCTCACTTAAATAACGGCTGTCTATTGGGTAATCACCATCAAAACAGGCTGTACAAAATCCCAGCTCAACATCAGTTTTAATTGATTTTAGCATACCTGCCTGGCTTAAATAGTGAAGACTGTCAGCTCCAATACTTTCACTTATTTCTTCAACAGAATTTCTGCTGGCAATTAGTTCCTGACGGCGGGATGTATCAAGACCAAAATAACAGGGATATTCAACAGGTGGTGAAGAAATAGCCATATGAACTTCTTTTGCTCCTGCTTCTTTTATTCGCCCAATTATTTGTTTGCTGGTTGTACCTCTAACAATGGAATCATCTATTAATATCACTCTTTTATCTGCTATTATTTCTTTTATCGGAGAAAGCTTAAGCCTTACTTTTAAATCTCTAATTTCCTGAGTTGGCTGAATAAATGTTCTTCCCATATAACGGTTTCTCAAAATACCCTGGGCATAGGGTATTCCAGATTCTTCGGAAAAACCGAGAGCTGCTGCCATTCCAGAATCAGGAACAGGTACTACAATATCTGCTTCAACATCCATCTCTCTGGCCAGCTGTTTACCCATTTCTTTTCTGGCCAGCAGCACATTCTGACCGGCTATATTACTGTCAGGACGCGCAAAATAAATATACTCAAAAACACAGAGACTGGTTCCATTTTCACCGGTATAACGCCTGCTTTTAATTCCATCTTTGTCAATTACAACAACCTCACCAGGAGCAACATCCCGTATAAAATCAGCTCCAATAATATCAAAAGCACAGCTTTCTGAGGCAACAATATAGCTATCATCCAGCTTTCCAATTGAAAGAGGCCTAAAACCGCGCGGGTCTCTAATAGCAACCAGCTCACTTCCAGTCATTGCTACCAGAGAAAATCCACCTTTCAACTGGTGTAAACTCTGAATTAAAGCTTCTACTATATTATTTTCAAAGGAGCGGGCCACCAGATGAGCAATCACTTCAGTATCTAAAGTAGAATGAAAAATCGACCCATTCTGCTCCAGATTATTTCTCAGCTCTGCTCCATTGGCCAAATTCCCATTGTGAGCCAGTGCCAGATCACCTTTAACACTGTTAATCAAAATTGGCTGAGCATTTGAAAGTTTGCTGGAGCCACTGGTCGAATATCTCACATGGCCTACAGCCATTTCTCCCCTTAAATTTTTAATATCATCTTTTTTGAAAACACTTTCTACAAGACCCATACCTTTATGCAGATTGAATTCCCCCTGATGATTGGCACAGATACCCGCACTTTCCTGTCCTCTGTGCTGCAGAGCAATTAAACCAAGATAGGTTAATTCAGCCGCACTGCTTTCACCATCAGCATTAAAAATACCAAAAATTCCACATTCTTCTGTCATTTTATCTTCATTTAGCTCAGCCTGAGTTAATTTTAAATCATTTGCATCCGGCTGAACTTTATCTGCTTTTTTAGAGAAATTACAGCTTTCTCTCATTAATTTTCCTCCCTTTAATGCTAAAAACATAATTAAAAATTAATTTTAAAATCAATCTTATCCCTGATCCAACTACCGACAGGCTGGAAATAAGCTTCTATAAAGTTATGTTTATATTCATTTTTTGAAAGAAGAATATATTTAACGACTCTATAGTTTTATTTCAATTCAACTTAATTCTTATAAGGAATAAATAGCACCGGAGGGCAGGACGCCCGGAGCTAATCATGCCACAGGAGGTGGCATTGATTAGGTAGTGCTATTTAGACCGAAAAAAGAATTTTAGTTGAATAATAAAAGTATAATAGAGGCAAATATATCTGATTTCAAAAAATAATTAAAATATCAACTCGCGTTGAAGCTTATTTCCAGTCCTGGCCGGTAATCCGCTTATACATTTCATGATAGGCCGCTTCTACATCACCAAGGTCACGGCGAAAGCGGTCTTTATCCAGCTTTTCTTTTGTCTCACTGTCCCAGAAGCGGCAGGTATCAGGAGTAATTTCATCAGCAAGAATAATTTCTCCATCTTCAGTTTTGCCAAATTCAAGCTTAAAATCAACCAGCTCCACATTTCGTGTTTTTAAAAACTGAACTAATATATCATTTATTTTATGAGCCAGAGCAGCTAATTTTTCCAGTTCTTCTTTATCCACAAATCCCATCAGTTCAATATGAGAAACATTGATTAAAGGATCACCCAGATCATCATCTTTAAAATAAAATTCCATTACTGTCTGTTTAAGCTGAGTTCCCTCTTCCAGTCCAAGTCTTTTGGCTAGACTGCCGGCTGCAACATTGCGCATCACTACTTCCAGGGGAATAATTTTAACTTTTTTAACCAGTGAATCCCGTTCATTTAGCTCTTCTATTAAATGTGTTTTAATCCCTTTTTCTTCTAAAAGCTTAAAAAAGAAATTGCTGATCTTATTATTAATCTTTCCCTTTTCAGCTATCTGCCCTTTTTTTTGACCGTTAAAGGCAGTTGCATCATCTTTAAAATGTACAATTACCTGGTCATCCCTGTCAGTGCTAAAAATTTGTTTAGCTTTACCTTCATAGATCATTTTCCTTTTCTCCATCTTTATAAAACCTCCACTTTGAGATCATAGTCAAATTTTTGCTGCCAGTTTTTTACTATCTTTTCTGTTTTTTCAGCTGCTATACCTGTATATTTTTCCGGCTCTAAAATTAATTCTTTCTGTCTTTTAGTAAATTTCTCCCAGTAACCTTTTAGTTCCTGACTCTGATCAACCAGTTCTCTCAAAGAAAGATCTGTATCCTGGGCTTTTAATGTCAGCTTACGAACTGCTTCATGTGCATCAGGATGACCGGCTGCTGCAAGTAAAATATATAAAGGTTCAGCCACAATCATCTTTTTATTCTGTTCAAAGTTTTTCTTAATATTTTCCATATCAACTACCATTTTAGAACTGACTCTTGTTAAACGATCTGCCGCCGATAGCAGTGCAGTAATCAATTCAGGAATAAATCGGGCTGAAGCTGAATTGGTCAAATCTCGCTGATGCTCAGATAACTGGTCCATATAAACTGTTATCATCTGGGGCATAAAGGCCTTCCAGAGACTCTTTACATTTTCATAGTTAATTGGATTGCGTTTGTGAGGCATAGTTGAAGAGCCAACCTGATCTTTAGCAAAATGCTCTCCAATTTCTGCAATTTCCGAGCGCTGCAGCTGGCGCATATCATCAGCAAAGGCTGCCAGAACACTAAAGGTTGAAACGAGAGAGTGAATAAAATCTGTCATCGGCTCAGCCTGGACTATTTGAGTTGAATGTTCTCCTGGTTTTAGACCGAGTTCAGATAAAACTTCTTTTTCGAATTCCTCTGGATCATCAAAAAAGATACTGCTGGCATTATAGGCCCCAACTGCCCCTGCAAATTTACCGACAAGTTTATCTGCTTTTGCTTCAATTTCTTCTATTCTTTCTCCCAGGCGGGCCACATATTCAGCAGTGGTAAAACCAAAGGTCACTGGTACTGCATGCTGGCCGTGAGTTCTTCCAATCTGTACACTATCTTTTTCGCGCAGAGCAATTTCCGCCCAGCTTTTATGGAGTTTTTTTAATTTAGGTAAAATTAGTTCTTTAGCCGCTTTCTGATAGCGGAGGGAGTTTGCTGTATCTACAATATCATAAGAAGTAGCTGTAAAGTGAATATAAGGGCGGGTCTTTTTACTTACCTTTTTTTGAATACAGTTAACTAAAGCGCGAATATTATGTTTGGTCTTTGCTTCCTCTTCGTAAACTTCTTCTGTTGTTAATTTTTCAATCGCCTCTTCCACTTCAGCTGGAGCCTGCTCCGGTGCCATACCTCGAGCAGTCAGAACCTTAACCAGGGCCAGTTCTACTTCTGCCTGAAAAGCAATTGCTGCATTTTCCGAAAGATATTTTCCAATTTGATCAAAATCTTTTTTTTGCCTTGAATAACGGTGGTCAAGGGGACTTATATTGGCAAAAATATCTCTAGTCTGCAAATTTTTCGCTCCTCTCAAGATACTCTGCATATCCCATATCTTCTACTTTTTCGGCTGCAGCCAGTACTTTTTCTTTCATTTTCTGGCGGTAATCTTTCTGCTTTTCATTCAATTTTTCATCACTGCGGGCTAAAATCTGAACTGCCAGTAAGGCTGCATTTTTGGCCCCATTGATAGCAACTGTTGCTACCGGAACTCCTGGGGGCATCTGTACTATTGAGTAAAGTGAATCAAGTCCACTTAATTTTGAAGTTTTAACCGGAACACCAATTACAGGTACAGCTGTCACAGCTGCCATCATTCCCGGCAGATGAGCTGCCCCTCCGGCTCCTGCAATAATTACATCTAAACCTTTTTCTTCTGCTGTTTCTGCATAATTATATAATCTATCAGGTGTACGGTGAGCTGATACAACTGTAAGTTCATATTCTACCTCAAATTGATCTAAAACTTCTGCTGCCTCTTTCATTACCGGCAGATCAGAATCACTGCCCATAATAACTCCTACTTTAGGTTTCATCAAATTTTACCTCCCTAATTTTTTGCTAATATACTCTATCTTTATTTTCAAATTTTATCATCTTCTATTTTTTAATTAGCCGCTTTAACTTCAAATTAAATTTCACCTTTAATTTCAATTAGCTGACTGGCTTTTAAAGCTTTCTCAGCAGCTATTTCTAAACTATCTGCTGTAACTGTAAGATGGCCCATTTTTCGCCCAGGCCTGGAAATAATCTTCTGATAAATATGAACTTTTACTCCTTCGACTGAAAGGGCTGACTCAAGTCCGATTATCTCTGCTTTTCCAGTTTTTCCACTGCCCAAAATATTGTGCATTACTGCTGGTCTCAGCAAAGCAGCGTCTCCAAGCGGCAGTGCGGTAATTGCTCTGATATGCTGTTCAAACTGAGAAGTTACACAGCCTTCAATTGTATAATGACCTGAATTATGCGGCCTGGGTGCAATTTCATTTACCAAAAGCTGATCATCTTCTGTGACAAACATTTCTACACAAAAAATTCCTATTCCATCAAAAACTTTGAGTACTTCTATGGCAAATTCTTCCACTTCTTTTTTTAGCTTAGCTGAAATCTGAGCTGGTACCTTTGTTTCATATAAAATATTATCCTGATGGTTATTTTCTCCCACTGGATAAACTTCCATCTCACCAGTTAAGCCTCGAGCTGCTATAATAGAAATTTCTTTTTTAAAAGGAATATATTCTTCCACCATCAGCGGAGTTGTTCCTTCTCCCAGTTCTCGAAAAGAATTTTCTACTTCAGCCTGACTGTTAATTAAAGCATTTCCCTTACCATCATAACCACCTGTACAACTTTTTAACATCAGTGGATAGCCAAATTCTTGAGCAGCTTCTTTAATATCATCAGGACTCCCAATTTTTTTAAATTCCGGCACACCTATCTGGTTCTGTTTTAAAACGTTTTTTTGATGATACTTGTTTTGAATAATTTCTAAACTGCGGGCTGTCGGATAAATCTTATATCCTTTACTTTCTAATTCTTTTAAAACCTCAATATCTATATGTTCAAATTCATAGGTTATTAAATCTGATTTTTCTGCAAGTTTTCTAATTGCTTCCTGATCATTAAAATCAGCAATAAGGTGCTGATCAGCAATACTGTGTGCCGGACATTTTTTTGTGGGATCTAAAATTGCAACATAAAAGCCCATTTTCTTAGCTTCTAAAATCATCATTTTACCCAGCTGTCCACCACCGATAATTCCGATTTTTTGCCTGGTTTTATCTTTAAATTCCAAATTATAACCTCCCGCTAAAATAAATATATCTTTAAAATAACAATTCAATATCTATCTTTTAAGATTTATCGAGAATGTATAAAGAAAGCTTAAACTATATATGATTTACTGGAATAATATCATCCACATAAATTAATTATTACTTCTCCAATGCTTTCCGGCCAATATCATTTCTAATATGATAATCAGCAAAATAAATTTTTTTTGTACCCTTATAGGCTCTTTCTATTACTTCTTCAAAACTATTCCCCAGGGCTGTAACAGCAAGTACTCTACCGCCATCTGTCATCAGTTTTCCATCTTTTAGTCTGGTTCCTGCCTGAAAAACAATTATATCTGCAGACGAATCGGCTTCCTTAATCCCTGTAATTTCTTTACCCTTTTTATACTCTACAGGATAACCTCCAGAGGCCATTACCACACAGAGAGCTTTTTGATTTTTCCACTTAATTTCAACTTTATCAAGCTCCTCCTTCAGCACTGCTTCCATAATATCTACCAGGTCTGTTTCTAAAAGCGGCAGAACTACCTGTGCTTCTGGATCACCAAAGCGGACATTATATTCTAAAACTTTTGCTTTTCCATCTTTAATCATCAGACCAAAATAAATTATACCTTTATAATCAATACCTTCACTCTGTAGAGCACCCAGTGTCGGCTCCATAATTTCATTTTTAAAAATTTTTCTTATCTGAGCAGTTACAACTGGAGCCGGTGCATAAGCTCCCATACCACCTGTATTTGGACCTTTATCACCATCATAAACCGCTTTATGATCCTGGGATGGAATCATTGCTCTGATGCTTTTCCCATCACAAAAGGCAAGAATTGTCGCTTCTTCTCCCTCTAAAAATTCTTCTATTACAATTTTATTTCCAGCCTGACCATATTTTTCATCCCTCATTATTACTTCAACTGCTTTTACTGCTTCTTCCTCTGTTTGAGCTACTATAACTCCTTTTCCTGCAGCAAGTCCAGAAGCTTTAACTACTATTGGAGCACCTTTTTCTTTTATATATGCTACTGCTTTTTCTGCTTCTGTGAAACTCTTATATTCTGCAGTCGGAATCTGATATTTCTGCATTAGTTTTTTAGAAAATACTTTAGAACTCTCCAATCGGGCAGCTCTCTGATTGGGTCCAAAAACATTAAGTCCGTGTTTCTCAAAAAGATCAGCTATTCCTGCCGCCAGAGGTGCTTCAGGTCCAACTACTGTAAGATCAATCTTTTCTTTTAAAGCAAATTCGAGAAGTGCTTCTTTATTATTTTCAGCTATACATATATTTTCCCCAAACTCTTCAGTACCAGGATTACCTGCTGCTGTATATAATTTTTCTACTCTGCTGCTTTGAGTTATTTTCCAGGCCAGTGCATGTTCTCTTCCACCACTGCCGATGAGAAGAATTTTCATTCTATCACTCCCAGTTTAATTTATTGGTACCAGGTACAATTGGTACCTAGATGCGTTTTTAGTACCGGGTACCTACTTACAAAATAAAAAGAGCCCAGGTAGGAAGACTCTACTTTCAATGAGTAGAACCTCCCCGCCTGGGCTTTTATCCCTTCGGTGTAATATATTAATATCTGTACCGCTTGGACCAGCCAGCAAAAACAACTCCTTAAATTTCCTATATTTTTAAAATGCTGAAGATTATTTTAAACCAAAAAATAGAAATAAGAAGTATAATTTACCACGGAAACCTAGGTACACTTCCCTCATAGTCGAACATTTACGGTGTTCGGTAGAGACTTGTGAGCCATATTCCCACCTTTATATGAGGTACAGATTAAGTTTTTATTTTTACAACCCCATCTTAACAGATGGTATTCAATAAGTCAATTTATATTTAGATAGACTTTCCCCATTTTTTAAAATAGCAAAAGCTATTCTTACTGTCACAAGGATAAGAAAAGCCTTAAATGATTTTGTGATCGTTGTTTTTTGTAATAACTCTTTAAAAATGCAGCTATTCCAGTATATGATTTAGACAATATTTCTTTGATTCCATCAGCTAATGCATAATAATCAAACTCTGGAATATCATAGATTCTTTCTGAAACTTTCTTAACTATTATTCTTAGTTTTGTCTTTCGTTTTTTATCTGAAAATAGAGCTAGAAATCCTATGGTTATTGATAAAATTAAGTCCAGATTTCTAATTCTTTTTATTGATCTAACTCTGAAATTTTCTAAATCAAATTTTTGCTTTTTGAATCTAAAATATTCTTCTATTTTCCATCTTTTAATATAATATTTTAAGATTGCCAGAGTAAGTTTTTTGGTCTTGGGTTTTACATTACTAATCAAAAGCATAGGTTTTTTACCTAGACCTCTAATAATTACAAGAGTCAGCTCTTTATCTTTTAAGGCTGGCAATTTAATCGGAGCATAGCTGAATTTTAAGTGTCGTTCTTTATTCTTTTTATTTTTATAATAATAGGCATATTTTCCCTTGTAAAGAGCAGCTACCTTTTCTATATTTATGCTTTTGCCTTTATAGATGACATTGCGATTTCCTTTTGCTCTAATTACAAAATCTTTATTTACTTTAGAAAAATATTCATAGTATTTATTTAGTATTTATTAGCATCATAGCCTCTATCAAGGGCATAGATACCTTTTTTACCAAAGTGTTTTTCTACAAAATTTAGGCCATTAAAGGCTTCAATGTTCTGACTTTTAAAGCCTTTTTCCAGACTTGAATAGATACGAGAATAGATTTCAACAGGTAGTTCTTTATTTTCAGTTAAAGCAGCAATTTCAAAAGTATCATAGCCTTTTTCTGTTTCACCAGTACTGCCATCTCTAACCCTGTCAAGCAATTCTAATTCATGGCTGTGAGGTTTAACTAGATCTGATTTATCGCAACAAAAAACGGTATTGTCATTAATATGAGGCTTAACTTTTTTATATATTCATCAATTAATTTCTCTTGCTCATCAAAGTTTTCAAGATTTCTGGATAATCTTTCAATGGATTTTTTAAGTAGTATATTTTCTTTTTGAGCACGAGAAATCTCACTTAAAAGAACTGATTGAGATTGCAAAAGTCCATAAATCATTTGAGCAATGAATTTAGATTTAGGTTTAGATATTTGTTTAGTAATTATTTTAGAGAAATTAGTTACTTTTCGTTTCATTTCATAGATAAATTTGGTATAATTAGTCACGGTGAAACAACTCCTTTTTGGTGTTTTTTGTTCTGTAAACTAATTATACCAAAAACAGGAGCTTGTTTCACCTTTTTTGCGTAATCTGTGGATAACCTATTTTAAGAGTTTCTCAAGGATGATTTATCCACAATTTTGCCTGTTGATAACTTTGAGTTTTTGCTATTTTAAAAAATGGGGAAACTCCTTATATTTAGAACTCCAGAGTTTCAATATTATTTGAAATAATCTATACCAGCTTTAAATATCTTCTGATCTTTTTGACCTGGGATATTTTTGCAGACACTGCTGCCAATTCGTTCCGAATGAGCCATTTTACCCAGTATTCTCCCATCAGGGCTGCTGATAGCTTCTACTGCCGCCATTGAGCCATTAGGATTAAATTCTATATCCATAGAAGGATTTCCTTCAAAATCAACATACTGGGCAGCAATCTGACCATTTGCTCTTAGTTTTTCTATTAACTTCAGATCAGCTACAAAACGCCCTTCACCATGAGAAACTGGAACAGTATGGATATCTCCAACTTCTACACTGCTGAACCAGGGAGATTTATCAGACGCAATTCTGGTATGGACCATAGTAGAGACATGTCTGCCTATTGTATTAAAGGTCAGTGTTGGAGAGCTATCTGTAAGCTCTCGCATCTCTCCATATGGCAGAAGGCCTAGTTTAATCAGTGCCTGAAAACCATTACATATTCCCAGCATAAGTCCATCTCTTTTATTTAATAATTTCATTACTGCTTCTTTTATAACTGAATTCCGAAAAACAGCAGCTATAAACTTTCCTGAACCATCTGGTTCATCTCCAGCGCTAAAACCACCAGGGAGAGCCACTATCTGTGATTGATTAATTAAATCAGCCATTTTTTTAATAGAATTTTCTATATGTTTCTCATTTAGATTTTTAAATACAAAGGTCTCAACTTTTCCCCCAGCTTCTCTAAATTGTCTTGCTGTATCATATTCGCAATTTGTACCAGGAAAGACCGGTATCAGTACATTAGGGTGAGCAATTTTTATACTTGCCCTCAATTCTTTATCTCTTTTGTATGGTTCAAATTTAAGTGGCTTAATTTTTTCGTCACTTTCTAGTTTATCTTTTTGCTCATGTTTGGGTTGAGTTGGATATATTTTTTCTAGAGGATTTTTCCATGCTTTTAAAACATCTTCAATAGGAATTTCAATCCCATCTATTTTTAAATTTTCTCCTATATCTGTTCTACCAAGTATTTTATAATCATCAAAATAACTATCTAAATCAACTTCTTCTGTGATCTCTATTATGAGTGCACCATATTCTGGTGTAAATAGTTTTTCTTTTTTTTCTATCTGCTCTAAATTAAAAACAATTTTATTACCAAAGCTCATTTTGCTCAAAGCCTCTGCAATTCCTCCCAGAGTGACAGCAGAAGCTGAAAGGATTTTGTCATCATCAATCAAAGCTTTAACATTTTTATAATTATTTTTTAATTTTTCTATATCAGGCAGCTCATCTTTTTTCCTATCAACAGGTAAATATACAATCCTGCTTCCTTCCTCTTTAAACTCAGCTGAGATAATTTTATTGGCATCAGCTGTACAGACTGCAAAAGAAACCAAAGTAGGAGGTACATCCATATCTTTAAATGTTCCTGACATACTATCTTTACCACCAACTGCAGGTAATCCGAATCTCTTCTGTGCAAAATATGCCCCAAGTAATGCACTAAAAGGTTTTCCCCAGCGCTCTGGATTATCATAGAGGCGTTCAAAATACTCCTGAAAAGTAAATCTAATGTTTCTATAGTCACCACCTGCAGCAGTAATTTTTGCAATTGATTCTATCACAGCATATAATGCCCCATGAAAAGGACTCCAGGTTGTCAATTTAGGATTATACCCATAGCTCATTATAGTAGCTGTATTTGTTTCACCTTTTATGAGCGGTATTTTAGCTGCCATAGATTGAGAAGGTGTCAGCTGATATTTACCTCCAAAAGGCATCAGGACAGTTCCAGCCCCAACTGTACTATCAAATTTTTCTATTAAGCCTTTTTTGCTGGCCACATTTATATCAGATAAATTTTTAAGCCATTTTTCTTTTAAATTTTCTGTGCCTTTTAATCTTTTATTTATACTATTTTTAAAATAATTTTTATCTGCTGCTGGTTCTTTAACTTTCACTCTGCTTTTCTGTGAAGCACCATGTGTATTTAGAAAAGCTCTGCTTAAATCAACAATATTATCATTATTCCACTTCATTATTAATCGTCTGTTGTCTTTTACCTCTGCTACAACTGCTGCTTCAAGATTTTCTGCTTCAGCAAGTTTTATAAACTCTTTAACATCATCTTTATCTACTACAACTGCCATTCTCTCCTGTGATTCTGAAATGGCAAGCTCTGTTCCATCAAGCCCTTCATATTTTTTGGGCACTTTATTTAAATCTATTTCAAGAGAATCTGCTAATTCACCAATGGCTACAGAAACTCCTCCTGCTCCAAAATCATTACAGACTTTCATCTTTCGACTTGCTTCAGGATTTCTAAATAATCTCTGTATTTTTCTTTCAGTGGGAGGATTACCCTTCTGTACTTCCGCACTGCTTTCTTCTATAGAATCTTCTGTATGAACTTTTGATGAACCTGTGGCTCCACCACAGCCATCTCTTCCAGTTTTCCCCCCAAGTAAAATTATCTTGTCTCCATTTTCTGCACTACCTCTTACTACATTTTCTTTAGGGGCTGCAGAAATTACCGCGCCTATTTCCATATGTTTGGCAATATATTTTTCATCATATATTTCGTCTACTATACCTGTAGCAAGTCCTATCTGATTTCCATAAGAACTATATCCCTCTGCTGCTTCCTGTACAATCTTCTTTTGAGGCAGTTTACCGTTTAATGTTTTTTCTACTGGAGTTCTTGGATCACCTGCTCCTGTAACACGCATTGCCTGATAAACATAAGAACGCCCTGACAGAGGATCTCTAATAGCTCCTCCCAGACAGGTTGCAGCTCCACCAAATGGTTCAATTTCGGTCGGATGATTATGTGTTTCATTTTTGAACATGACTAACCAGTCTTCTTCTTTTCCATCAACATCAACTTTAACCTCTATACTTGCAGCATTAACCTCATCTGAAATCTCCAAATCTTCAAGTTTCCCTTCTGCTCTCAGTTCTTTTCCTGCCAGCAGAGCAATATCCATTAAAGAAATATCTTTTTCTTTTCCAGCATATATTTTTTGTCTTCCAGCCAGATACTCCCTATAGGCTTTTTCTATTTCTTGAGTAAATTCATTTTTTTCTATTTCGACATCTTCAATTTCGGTCAAAAAAGTTGTATGACGGCAGTGGTCTGACCAGTAAGTATCAAGAACTCTAATTTCAGTTATAGTTGGATTTCTACTTTCTTCCTCCCTAAAATATATTTGAATATGTTTTAAATCTTCTATGCTCATGGCAAGTCCTAATTTATCGATCATTTTATTTAATTCTTTTTCATCTTTATTAATAAATTCATCAATTATATCTACTTTTTCTGGCAGATGATAATCTATTTTAAGTTTATCGGGTTTTTCTAATTTTGCTTCTCTAGAATCAACCGGATTTATATAATATTCCTTTATTTTTTCGATTTCCTTATCAGAGATATCTCCTTTTAAGATAAAAACCTGAGCTGTTCTTACCTGAGGCTTTTCTCTGCTGTTTAGAATCTGTATACATTGTTCTGCTGAATCGGCTCTCTGGTCATATTGCCCGGGGAGATATTCTACTGCAAAGATCTTTTCATCTTTTTTGATCTCTAGTTTATCATAATATAGATTATCAACAGGTGCTTCTGCCAGAATTATTTTACAGGCATCTTTAAAAGCTGAGTCAGAAATATTTGTAATATCATATCTATTTAAAATCCGTAAATCTTCTAGTTTATTAAGTAATAAACTTTCTTTAAAATCACTTAAAATATTTTCTACTTCTATATTATAGTCATCTTTTTTTTCCACATAAACTCTCTTGATTTCTGACATTTTTTAATCTCCTTTTTTGCATTATTATTGGATTTTTATTACTATCTTTAAAAATTTGGGTAAAATCCATCCGTGTCAGTCTTTCTTTTCAATTTGATTATATTCTGATATAATTAAGAAGTAAAATTAATAATTCTAATATAATTAATAAGGAGAGGTAATTAATGCTTAATTATGAATTATACAAGGTCTTTTATTTTGTGGCCAAATATTTAAGTTTTTCAAAAGCAGCTTCTAAACTCTATATTTCCCAGTCAGCAGTTAGCCAGAATATAAAATCCCTGGAAAAAGAACTTAATACAGAACTTTTTATACGTTCAACCAAAAATGTTAGTTTAAGTAAATCTGGTAGTTTACTGCTCGAGCATGTTGAGCCGGCATTTAATCTGATAAAAAGTGGAGAAAAAAGCATTAGAGAAATTAATGCTCTTCAAAGAGGAGAACTTCATATTGGAGCAAATGATACAATATCAAAAGATTTTTTGCTGCCACATTTAAATAAATTTCATAAACTCTATCCTAATATACACCTGCTTATCACAAATAGAACTTCAAGTACATGTATAGAGCTTCTTAAACAAAATACTGTTGATTTAATAATCAGTAATCTTCCCAATGATAAAGTAACATCCAGTATGAAGGTTAAAGAAATTTACAGTTTTAATGATATTTTTATAAGTGGAAAAGAATATAATGAACTAAATAAAAAGACAATAAATCTTAAAAAATTAAGCAGTTATCCTCTTCTTATGCTGGAAGAGAAAACAACTACTCGCAAATTTTTAGAAAAATACTTAAATAAATATGGAATAGAAATTGAGGCTAAAATTGAGTTGGGAAGTGTTGACCTCTTGATAGAAATGGCTAAAATCGGACTCGGTATAGCATATGTGCCTGATTATTCTCTGGACCTTAAAAAAGAAGGCCTTTTCAAATTGGATATTAAAGAAAAAATTGCAAAAAGAAAATTAGCCGTAATCAGAAATAAAAATATTCCACTTACAAATGCAGCCGAAAAATTTATTGAGCTTTTCTAACCCTGACCTTTATTTTAAAAATTTAAGGTTCATTAAAGGTTCTCCCACAAAAAGGGTATTTGCGTCTCTAACTCATTTTTCGGTCAATTTAATTTTTTAAACACTTTTGACCAATTTTTTTAATTTTTCTACTATATTTATCAGGCTTTCTGACTGTTGATCAATATCTTTTATTTCATTAAGCTGGTCTTCACTTCTTTCCTGTGCTTCTGATGATAAATCAGCATTTTTCTGTGAGATTCTAGATATATCTTCCATTGTCTCAAGTATATCCTTTACTGCTTCATCTGCATCTGCTGCCGATTGATAGGATTTATCTATAACATTATTTACTTTTTTAAGTGAATTATTAATCTCTAAATAATTTTTGCTATTTGTTTCTACTCTTTCAATTCCCTTATTTAACTCTTTTTTTCCAGAACGCATATTTTCTCCAGCTTTATGTGTTTCAATTTTAATCTTCTCAATTAATTTTGATATTTTCTCTGCGGAATTTCTTGATTCTTCGGAAAGATCGCGAATTTCTTCTGCAACTACAGAAAATCCTCTGCCAGCATTACCAGCCCTGGCAGCTTCTATTGAAGCATTTAAGGCCAATAGATTTGTCTGCTCAGCAATTCCATTTATTATAGATAAAATATTATCTATATCTTCCGATAATGAGACTAAAGATCCTATATCCTGAGAAACTATATCAATTTTTTCTTTAATAATATTCATCTGTTTTTTTACATTCTTTATGCTTTTTTCACCTTTAGCAGTTTTTTCATTCATTAGTACAGAACTATCAGTTAAAGTATCATTGTTTTCCTTAATTTCTTTTATATCATTATTAAGTGAGATAATTTTTTTGTGAACCTCTTCAATATTATTTTCCTGCCTGTCAGCTGCATTTTTGACTTTATCAAAGATTTTTTGATTTGATTGTGTTGATTTCATTAATCCAGAAGTAGCTTTATTAATATTATCAGAAGAAAAACTAACTTGACTGGATAAGTTCTCAATATTATCTATCATCATTTTTATTTTATTAATTAAATCACCAGAGCTTTTTGCTAAATCTGCAATCTCATCTTTTTTATCAAGCTTGAAGTCTAAATCAAAATTTCCCTTTTCTGTCTTCTTCAGCTTATTGTTTAAATCTAAAATTGGAACTATCAAAGTTCTATGTATAAAAATGTAGAGCAGAGTGATCAGTATAATGACTATTATTAACGCACTAATAAATATTATCTTTTTTATTTTATCTATCAGCTGATAGGCCTGAGCAGCAGGAACCTGAGCCATTAAAGCCCCACCAATAGTATCTATTTTTATATGAGAAAGTAGGTACTCTTCTCCATTATACGAAAATAATTCTATATCATCACTTGCAAATAATTGATTCAGATCAAGGTAACTGCTCATATCTAATTTTTTTTCTAATAATTTTTTATTAGTATGTGCTATTACTTTAGCTTTATTATCTATCAAATATACAAAACCATTTTCTCCAATTTTCCATTTTATTACTTCACTTAAATTATCTGGCGACAGATCAGCTCCTATTATTCCAATAAAATTATTTGAATAGTCAAAAACAGGCTTAACTGCTGAGATAGTATTTTTCCCGCCTGTAATATCCAGGTGAGTTGATGTCCAGAAAAATTCTTTTCTGTTTCTTGCTTTCTTCAACCAGTAATTTCTTTGTAAAAAATCATTATTAATATTTTGCTCATTTGATAAAACGGTATATGTACCATCAGTACCTAGAAAAAACATAGCATTAAAATAATTATAATTTTTCATCTCTTCTCTAAATTTTCTTTTAGCAACAAGATCAGGCTGATTGTTAGACCTAATTCCATAATTTTCAGCAACTCTATTTAAAGATTTTTCTGCACCTTGAAAAAACTCTTTTGTTTTATTTTCAATAATTCCTGCAATTTCTAAATTATTATTATGAGTTTCTGCTTTAATTTCACTGCTTATATTTTTTGTGATAATATATCCTAAAGTAAAAAGCGAAAGACAAACAATTATAATAACAACTAAAATTATCTTAAATTTTATACTATGTATTTTTTTATTAAAATTTAATTTTTTTTCAGCAAATTTAATAGTCACCAACTCCTAAATATTTTAACTTAAAATATTTTATTTTGTTGAGATAAGATTAACAAATTTCCTTACTACCAGAGGATCAAATTGAACTCCTGATGATTTTTTAAGCTCTTCTATTATTTTTTTTTTGCTCATAGCTTTTTTGTATTTCCGTCCATATTTCATAACATCATATGCATCAACAACTGATATTATTCTTGCCATTAAGGGAATTTCTTCTTTTTTTAATCCTAAAGGATAGCCTTTACCATTCCACCATTCATGATGAGTTAATATCCCTTCAGCAACATTCATTAAAGTAAATGAGTTATAGGCAATTTGAAAGCCTGCTAAAGGGTGTTCCCTAATCTTCTGCCATTCTTTGCTATCCAGAGAATCATCTTTGTTTAAAATACTTTTCCTAATTATAATTTTACCTACATCATGCAGCTCAGCAAGGAGCAGTAAATCTTTTATTTCTGATGAATTAAATTCAAATATTTTTCCTAATCTATATGCCGGCTCTTTAAGCCTCTGACTGTGAATATATATATCATTATCATTTTCTTTAATTATTTTTTTTAATAAATCTGAATAGCTGTAATTTAGTTTAATATTTTTTATATAATCGAGATTATACATTAATATTTTCTCTCCTGTCTTTTAAAAAATTACTTCCTATTTTTTCTTTTACAAGTTTTTTTATTTCAGCTGCTCTATCACTTACTTCTAAATAATTTTCTATCTTTCTAAACTCATTTGATATGATAGCAATTGAGATAGAAGTTAGCGGTGTATTTACAATTCTTTTTTGCCTATCCAGGCAGGTTATATATCCTTTTTCTATATCACTTTTGTTAAAAAACTGTTTTACATTTTTATCAAATTTTTCAATTACTCTTTCTGCAAATTTTCTATCAGATTCTACATTTGTAATTACTACAAAATCATCACCACCAATATGACCAATAAAACTGTCTGGGGCGATTTCTTTAGCTGTTTTCCTTAATATTGAAGCTGTAAATTTTAAAATCTGATCACCTTTTTGATATCCATAATTATCATTGTAAGCTTTAAAATTATCAAGATCTATATACAATAAAGAAAAAATTTCTTTTTCTTTAATTTTTTCTCTCAATTTTAATTCGATCATATAGTTCCCCGGTAATCCAGTGAGTGGATTAGCATTGCGTGCCTCTTTTATCTTTAATTTTGAAACTTCCAGAAGAAGATTTTTAATCGATATTATAGAATGAAAATAATTATCCTTACATACTATTATTGAATCATATATTTTTTCTTGAGGACGATTCATAGCAAGATTTGAAACTCTAAAAACAGAATCATTATAATCTACAATTAATGGATCAGTATCCATAACTTTTGTAATTCTTTTTTTCATATAAAGATTATAGCCAAATTGACTTCCAAGGCGATAAAAAAGATGATCTCTCATAACCAGTCCAACAACAGTTTGATTATCAAGAACCACTATACTCTGAATATTTCTTTCGTTAAAAATACTAACAACTTCTTTTGTCTGAGTTGAACTGCAAACTGTAACACTATTATTCTCTCTGGCGATATCTCCAATAATATGAAGGAACATTATTATACCCCTTTTCTTATTTCTTATTATTACCATACCATTATTTTTTTGCATATTTGTAAAGCAAAAGTTAATTTATTGTAAATTTCAAGATAATTGGAACGAATATAATTAAACTGAGAAAAATCTAAAATAATTTAAAATAAATCTAATTCACAAAAATATTACTCAAACAAAGCCTTTAAACTTGGGTATCCATGCTTAAATATGATATAATTAAAATATCATAAAGCTATATAGCACTGCTGATTTTAAATATCTGATAAAAATGTTTAATTATAAAATGTGTATTATCTGGCTGTATAAGTTGATGAATCAAACTTTGTAATTTTTTCAGAAGTGCTGAAAATCTAGCAGCAGAATAAAATTAAAGTGGAACAAAAAAAAGAAGAGGTGGTTTAGTTGAATCAATTTGAAATAAAAAGGCTGGTTGATAAAGCCTATGATAAGGCAGAATTAAATAAAGAAGAAATCACTTCACTGCTGGCAGCAGATATTAATCAACTTGATTATCTGCTGCAAAAAGCAGATCAGAAGAGAAAAGAAATTTGTGAAGATGAGGTCCATTTACGGGCAATTATTGAGTTTTCAAATTACTGCAGGCGGAACTGTTATTACTGTGGTCTGCGTAAAGACAATCAGCATCTGCAGCGTTATCAGCTGAAAAAAGAAGAAATTATTAAAACTGCTCAGATGGCAGCTGAACTTGGCTATCAGACCGTTGTGCTGCAGTCGGGAGAAGATGAATACCCGACAGCTCAAATTACAGAAATTATTAAAGAAATTAAAAATACAACCGGAATGGCAATTACTTTAAGCCTGGGAGAAAGAGATTTTGCTGCCTATAAACTCTGGCGGGAAGCTGGTGCTGATCGCTATCTTTTAAAACATGAAACTGCAGATCAGCGCCTTTATGAAAAATATCATCCAGGTATGAGTTTTGAAAATAGAATTGAAAGTTTAAAATACTTAAAAAAAATTGGCTATCAGATCGGAAGTGGAGTCATAATTGATCTGCCTGGACAGACTCCTGAAATTTTAGCTGAAGATCTACTTCTTTCACAAAAATTAGAGCTTGATATGATTGGCTCCGGCCCTTTTATTCCACACGAGAAGACACCACTTGCTGAAAGCAAAACAGGTACGGTGGAAATGACTTTAAAATTTACAGCTCTAAGCAGGCTGCTGCTGCCGCTGGCCCATATACCGGCAACAACCGCTCTGGGTACAATTGATGTCGAAGGCAGACAGAAAGCTCTAATGGCAGGTGCTAATGTGGTAATGCCCAATGTAACTGACTCTCAGTATCGGGAAAAATATCAGATTTATCCAGGAAAGATCTGTATTAACGAAGAGGCAGGGGACTGCCGCCAGTGTATTGGAGGAATCATTGCTTCTCTCGGTCGTTTTGTCAGTCAGAATAAAGGACACAGTCTGAGAAAATAAAAATAATTAATAAAATAAAAAATGAAATACGGTTTTAAAAGAAAAAAGCTCCCATTCAGGCTGCAGTTAAATTAACTTTAATAGTGCCGATGGGAGTTTAAGCTGTTTATTTAATTATTCTTTTTTCTCATTTTCCTCATCCTCATCTGTATGTTGATCATTATTTATCATCTTTTGAATTTTCCTCTTCGCCAAATCCTTTATGGCTGAAATCTAGAGCCTTATGGGTTGCTGCAAAATATTCAGATTCCGGCAGATAAATATTGTCTTCACCGACCTTATCGGCCAGTCCAATTTTTCTGAACATCTTAAGAATTCTCTCACTAACCCCGGTCAGCATAACCTCACCACCACTGGACTGGACTTTATCTATAAATTCTTCCAAAACACCAATGATTGTGATATCAATTCTGCTCACATTGCGAAAACGGATAATAAAATCTGTATTAGGTTCAAAAAACTCTTCCAGCTGATTTTTTAGATCATCAGCAGCACTAAAGTGGACAACACCTTTTAAATCAATAACTCTGGCCTGCTGAGCTAAAATTTCGGACTTATCAGCATCATCATGGTTTACATGGTGGAGATGATAACCCTGATCATCATCCTTTTTGTCATAATAGAGCATTTCAATATCAGCTTTTTTGGAGATCTGTAACACAACAACCAGGGAAACCATAACACCAAAATATATTGCCTGGTCAATATTTGGCAGCACAATAGTAGCAATAAAGGTTGTTCCAAAAGTCAAAGCATCGCCTTTGGTAGTTTTTAAATTTTTAATTACTTCTTTAAAATCTAAGATACCTATAGCTGCAGCTATAATGAGACCTGCTAAAACAGAAACTGGAATATAGGCTAAAAGATGTCGGAAAAACAAAATAAAAATTATAATTGATAGGGCACAGAAAAATTGAGAAGCTCTATGTTTGGCTCCTGCACTCAAATTGGCAAAAGTTTTTGCAAAAGAAGAAGAAACAGCAAAACCGCTAAAAAATGGGATTACCATATTTGTAATCCCCTGGCTTCTAAATTCCCTGTCATAATTGGGCTCTTCTCCAGTTTTTAAAGCCAGGGACTGCAGAACAGCCATTGTCTGAATCAGTCCTAATAAAGCGATTGAAAAAGCTTTGGTATAAAGCTGACCGATTAAATTCCAGTCAAAATTTATCAGATTGAAATCAATTAACTTTCTTGGTATTTCACCAACAAGAGGTATAGAACCATTAATACCTGTCAGAGCAGTCAGCAGGGACATAATTACAACAGTTAATAGATATTCGGGCAGAGATTTTTTGATTAAGGGGATTGTATAAATTAAAATCAGAGTTAAAATTCCGACTCCCAGATTAAGGTAATTGAGCTGAGATATATGCTGGATAAACTGCCAGCCTTTGGTGATCACATTGGAACCTGAGACACTGACACCGGTTAAATTTTCAATCTGAGAGAATAAAATCAAAACTGCAGCTCCATGTGAAAGAGCAACAACTACTGGATGAGATACATATTTGATTAATTCACTTAAATTAAAACTAACCAGCAAAAATTGAAAGAGTCCAATTAAAAATGTGGTCAGAAATATTACCTGCAGATAATTTTCACCCTGAAAATTACTTAAACTACTGAAGAGAGCAACTGCCATCATATTAGTAGGGCCTACAATTATATAAGCTGAAAGATTGAAAATAGAAGCAGTTAGCATTGAAAATATAGAAGCATAGAATCCGTAAATTGGATTGATACCTAGAATTAAAGCATAAGCCATATTTTGCGGTAAAGCAATGGTTGCTGTTGTTAACCCGCTCAGCATATCATTTTGGTATTTTTTAAACAATTTTTTTATATTTTGCACGGTTTTTCACCCCGGCTTTTTTGATTTAATTTTATCTGCTTTTAGTTTAACAGGCTCACCAGAAACTTTCAATTGAAAAAAGGATTTTATAATTTAATTTTAGATATGCAAAGAACAGGATAAGTAATTTCTGGATGCCTGAATTACCCGGGTGAACTTGGGAATAATTTATTTTTCTTTTTTGAAAGAATTATAAGTATTTTATAGAATTGCATAAAATTGTATGATATTCTTATTTTAAGGAGAGAATATTATGAGTCTACCAAGAGTGCTGTATTATAAATATAAGCTTGATAAAAATTTAAATAAAAGTCGAAGTGAAATATTAAAACTGAGAGAAAATAAATTTAGAAAGCTGCTGTATTATGCTTATAACAATTCTCCCTTTTATCATGACTTTTATTCAGCCCACGGAATTAAGGAAAAAGACCTGTCAGAGATTAAGCACTCAGATCTTCCAGTTCTTGATAAAAATATAATGATGGAAAATTATGATAAATTAGTAACGGATAAAAATATCAGCTGTGATAAGATTGCTTCTTTTCTTGAAAATTCCCCTTCTCCCGTTAGCAAGTTAAATGATAAATATCACGTTATTCATAGCTCTGGTTCTTCAGGCAAAATTGGATATTTTCTTTATAATTCAAAAGAGTGGGATTTTATCAAGGCTCTTTCCCTGAGATTGTTTACTAATTTTGGTCTTAAGAGAAAAAGATATGCCTTTATTGGAGCAGCAGATGGTCATTATGCTGGGGTCAGCCTTTTTTTGAGTCCTGTTAATTCCCTGGAAGAATATTTCTATAAACAGTATCTGGTAATTAATATTAATCATCCTTTAGAAGATTATTGTCAAAGTTTAAATGAATTAAGTCCTCATAATCTTACAGGCTATCCTTTCGGGATCAGAGTTCTGGCTGAAATGCAGAGAGCTGGCAAAATAGATATATCACCAGAAGTGGTAATCTGCGGGGGTGAACCGCTGACAACAGCAGCCAGGAAATTTATTAAAAAGACCTGGGATACTTCTCTTATTAATTATTATGCCGCCTCAGAGTCCCTGGTGATCGGAGTAAAAAAAGAGGAGTTTAATCATTTATATATTTTTGATGATGCTAATTATATTGAAACTGTGGAAGAGGGCTATTACCTAACAAATCTCTATAATTATACCCAACCACTTATCCGATATCGAATGTCTGATTTACTGGTATCGGTAAATGGACGGAAAAATGAAGATAGATGGACTTTTAACAGGGTAAAAAAAATTATCGGACGCCAGGAGGATATATTATGGTTTAAAAATCAAGCTGGAAAAAAAGAGTTTATTCATCCGATAATATTTGTAGAATTATATATTAGAGGTTTGAATAAATATCAGGTGATACAGACGGGTGAAACTTCCTTTGTTTTCAAGGCGGTTATTAAAAAGGAAAGTGAAAATGAAGATGTAATAGTGAAAATAAAAGAAGAATTAACAAAAATACTTCAGAGTAAAAATCTGCAAAATGTTAATTTTAGGATAAAAAAAGTTAAAAATATAGACGGTGCAGGTACTACCGGTAAATTTAAATTGATTAAAAAAGAATTTAAATAAACTCATTAAAACTGCAGTTCGTCCTTTATTTTAAAATTCACAAAAGTTTGACATATTCATTTTCATAATATATAATGAATATAAGTTCATAAAACATTATGAATATGAGTTCATTAAAATAACGTGAATTTTTTAAAGTAGGTGGTGAATGTTTTGCCTAAAATTATCAATAATTTAAGGAATAAAATATATAAAACAGCATCTCAACTATTTTCTGAAAGAGGCTATGCTGATGTTACTATGAAAATTGTTGCTGAAGAAACCGGTATTGCTGTTGGAACATTATATAATTATTATGCTAATAAAGAGGAGTTATTTATAAAAGTTATTGAAGAAAAAATTAATCATAACAAAAAATTTTTTGATAAATATTTAGAAAAAGACAAACTCGATCTGAATGTATTTATTACCCATCTCTATGATGAAATTAACAAATCAAAAGGTATAATAGATGAAATTATTAAAAAAAATATAAATAATAAAGAAGAAAAAATTGTAACCCGGCTGCGATCTGAATTATTAGATATAGTAGATCAGATATTACTACAGATTAAAGAAAAAAAAAGGTATAAAAAAGGGGGCTAAAGCAGAAAGAAAACGCGGCGTCTATGCACTGCTTATTATGATATTACTTTTGGATAGGAGATTTCCAGGAGAACGGGAAAAGAATATTTCTTTTCTCTTAAAAATGACAGATCTAATCTAAAGAAAAATTAAAAACTGCGGTTTAACAAGATTAACAAGTAGTAAAGAGAAAATTTAGAATAACACAAAAGGAGGAGTTAATATGAGTATTGATTTTAAACTGGCAAAAAAGTATGCAGCTGATAAGATGATCAAACAGGCTTTAAAATATTTGGAAAAGGATCCTGATGAAAATTTTTTGCAGATTCTAAATATTGGAGAAAAATTAGTTAGAAGGGATAATCACAAAAAAGCTATTAAGATCATCAAAGAGAACTATAAAACAACTCCTTTAATAAAAAAATATCTTAAAAAAATTAATAATATTGCACCCTCTTATAAAAATGGATTTTTAATGAATTTTTTAGTTAATTCAGCTATTTTTGGCATACCATATCAGTATGAACTTTCTGAAGAGCTAGGAGTAGATGTACCCTGGGCAATACTAATTGATCCGACTAGTGCCTGTAATTTGAATTGTGAAGGATGTTGGGCTGGCAAATATAATAAAAGTGATAGTCTTGATTTTGCTACAATTGATAGAATAATTACTGAGGCTAAAGAAATGGGAATTTACTTTATAGTTCTTTCAGGGGGTGAGCCGACAGTTTATCCTCAGCTTTTTGACATTCTTGAAAAACATGATGATGTGGGCTTTATGATGTATACTAATGGTACACTTATTGATGATGAATTTGCTGATAGAATGCTTGAAGTAGGAAATGTTACACCAGCTATTAGTCTGGAAGGATTTAGAGAAGAAACTGACAAACGCCGCGGTGAAGGTACTTATGATAAAATTATGGATGCTATGGATCGTCTGCGTGAGAGGGGAATCATTTTTGGGGCAAGTGTAACTGCAACTAAAAATAATGTGGATGAACTTTTTTCCGATGAATTTATTGATCATTTATCCAAAAAGGGTGCTCTTTACATGTGGTTATTTCATTATATTCCAATAGGTAGAAACCCTAATCTTGATATGATGATTACTCCTGAGCAGAGAGTATATCTGGCTCGAAGAGGAAGTGAACTAAGGAAGAAAAAAGAAATATTTATTATGGATTTTTGGAATGACGGCACATATGTCCAGGGCTGTATTGCTGGGGGAAGAAGGTATTTTCATATTAATGCTAAAGGAGAAGTTGAGCCCTGTGCATTTGTTCATTTTGCAGTAGATAATATAAAAGAAAAATCATTAAAAGAAGCGCTGCAGAACCCTCTTTTTAAATCCTTTCAAAAGAAACAGCCTTTTACCAATAATTTAATGTGTCCCTGTCCGATTATTGATAATCCTAAAGCTTTAAGGGATATAGTAGAAGAGTCAGGTGCTGTGCCTACACATGATGGAGCAGATGAAATCTTAAAAGATGAGACAGCTGATTTTCTTGACGATCTATCAGCTAAATGGCATAAAAGTTCTAAAGATATTAATAAAGAAAGGATGAATAATAAATAGTTGGTACCAGTTGGTACCTCAGTTGGTACCTGGTACCATTAATTCTTTATTTCTACTTATGTCTTTTCTTTAATTCTTTTCTTATCATATCTATAGATATTTGCTTTACAGCCAGCAGAACAAGCATATGATAAATAAGATCGGCTGACTCATATATCAGCTCTTCATCTGGTTCATTTTTTGCTGCAATAATTACTTCAGCCGCTTCTTCTCCCACTTTCTTTAAAATTTTATCTAGCCCTTCTTCAAAAAGATAGGAAGTGTAGGATCCTTCCGGCATTTCCTCTTTACGGTCTAAAATTAGCTGGTAAAGAAAATCGACTATTTTTTCTGTTTCAAATTCTAAATCTGTATTTTGTTCTGCCTGCTTATTTTTCGGTTTTTTTCCGGACTCAGCTTCATTAGAAATTTTACGATAAAAGCAGGAATTTTCCCCTGTATGACAGGCAGGTCCAGCCGCATCAACCATAAATAAAATTGTATCCTGATCACAGTCATAAAAAATTTCCTTTATTTCCTGTGTATTACCAGAAATTTCGCCCTTGTGCCACAGTTCCTGACGGGAGCGGCTGTAAAAAACAGTTTCTCCCATTTTTAAACTCATCTTGAGAGATTCTTCATTAACATAAGCAACCATCAACACTTCCTTTGTCCGATAATCCTGAACAACAGCAGGCATAAGTCCTTTTTCATTATATTTAAAATTAATTTTTTCTATTTTTTTAGATTTTTTCAGCATTTACTAACCCTCCTTCGAGCAGTTTTAAAGAACTGACCGATAGATTATAATTTCCCTTACACCATATATAAATTATGAATTATTATTTTAATCTTCAATTCTAACTGGAATACCGGATTTATCAAGTTCTTTTTTTACATCTTTAATTGCTATTTCTCCAAAATGAAATATAGAAGCTGCCAGAGCTGCATCAACTCCAGTGTTTTCAAAAACTTCTATAAAATGCTGAATACTACCTGCTCCACCAGAAGCAATTACAGGTACATTTACTGCTTCTGTTACTGCTTTGAGCATTTCTATATCAAAACCATCTCTGGTTCCATCTGTATTAATACTTGTGAGCAGAATTTCTCCAGCTCCAAGTTCTTCCAATTCTTTAACCCATTTAAGTAAATCTATTCCTGTTTTTTTACTTCCTCCACGAATAAAAATTTCCCATCCTTTTCCTGACTTCTTTTTGGCTGCATCAACCGCCCCCACAATACACTGAGAGCCAAAAATTTGGGCTCCTTTACTAACTAAATTAGGACTTTTTACTGCAGCTGAATTTAATGATACTTTGTCAGCACCGGCTCTTAAAATAAGCTGCATATCTTCTACATTTTTTATCCCTCCACCAACCGTAAGAGGTATAAATACTTCTGCTGCAACTTTTTCTACAAGTTCTGTCAGTGTTTTTCTTTTTTCTTTGGTAGCTGTAATATCAAGAAAAACAAGTTCATCTGCACCAAGCTGATTATATTTTCTGGCTGATTCAACAGGATCACCAGCATCTATCAAATCCACAAAGTTGACCCCTTTAACAACCCTGCCATCTTTTATATCCAGACACGGAATTATTCTTTTTTTAAGCATTAATATCACCTATTTCTGCAAAAATTTTTTTTAGATCAATTTTCCCCTGGTAAACCGCCTGTCCTGTAATAGCTCCATAAAATCCATATTCAGCAAGTTTAATTAAATCACGTTCAGAGCTTATACCACCAGATGCAATAATATTCAGCTCTGTCCTGGACTTAATTTTTTTAAGTCCTTCAAAATCAGGGCCAGCCAGCATTCCATCTCTGGAAATATCAGTATATAGTATGTATTTAACACCCAAAGATTCCATCTGTACAGCAAAATCCAGCATATCTATCTCACTATCTTCCAGCCAACCAGAACTGGCAACTTTCCCACCACGAGCATCAATACTTACCAGTATATTTTCTCCTCCAAATAAAGCAATTATCTCCTGCAGCAGTTCCAAATTTTTAACTGCCAGTGTACCAATGATCACTCTATCCACACCCAGTTCAAGCAGTCTTTTTACATCTTCCTTTGATCTGACCCCACCACCAGCCTGAATCTTAAGCTCGGTTTTTTCCGAAATATCTCGAATAACATTTAAATTTTTGCTCTCTCCGGCACAGGCACCATCAAGATCAACAATATGAATCCATTCTGCACCCAGGCAAGCAAACATTTTTGCAGTTTTTACAGGACTGCTGCTGTAGACAGTTTTTCTATCAAAATTTCCCTGTTTCAATCTAACTACCTCTCCATTCTGCAAATCAACTGCTGGCAGAATTATCATCTATAACATCTCCCCAAAATTTTTAAGCATCTGTATCCCATTATCTCCACTTTTTTCCGGATGAAACTGAAGTCCAATTATATTTTTTTTCCGCACAACAGCCGGAATCTCCACACCATACTCAACCACTGCTTCAGTATCATCAGTAAGTTCTGACAGCTGATATGAATGAACAAAATAAAAATGAGGATTTTCCGGAAGATCGGCAAATAAAGGATCATCCTTTAATATTTTAAGCTGATTCCACCCCATATGTGGAATTTTATAATCACTGCTAATTCTTACCACTTCACCGCTGAGCAGACCAAGCCCTGGTGTTTTTTTGTCTTCATATCCCCATTCAAAAAGCAGCTGCATACCGAGACAGATTCCCAAAAACGGTTTTCCGCTATCCACAAATTCTCTAATAAATGGAAGGAAATTATTGTTTTTTAGCCTTCCCATTGCCCCTGGAAATGCACCAACACCAGGAAGCACTAGTCCATTATATTTATCTACATCTTCTTTTTCTGCACTATTTATTATAACAGTTTTTTGACCGATATATTCAAGTGCTTTTTGTATACTATTTAAATTACCGGCACCATAATCAATAATTGCAATCATTAAAGCACACCCTTTGTAGACGGAATTTGATCTGACTCTATTTTTACCGCCAGCTTCAGAGCTCTGGCCAGTGACTTAAAGACTGCCTCAATCTGATGATGGCAGTTTTCTCCATGCATTAATTCCACATGAACAGTAATTCCAGCATTATAAGAAAACGCTCTTAAAAACTCCACAACCAATTCTGAAGGGAAATCTCCAACCATTTCTCTGCTGAAAGAAAGATCTGTATAAAGAAAAGAACGACCGCTAATATCTACAGTGGTTCTCACAAGTGATTCATCCAGCGGAATCAATACACTGCTGAAGCGGCTAATTCCTTTTTTATCAGCAAGTGCATCAGCAAAAGCCTGACCCAGAGCAATCCCCGTATCTTCAACCATATGGTGTGCATCAATTTCTAGATCTCCATCTGCCAAAATACTAAGATCAAAACTCCCATGTCTTGCTAACTGATCCAGCATGTGATCAAAAAATGCAACACCGGTATCTATACTGCACTTCCCACTTCCATCAAGATTTATACTTATCTTTATATTTGTTTCAGATGTCTTACGCCTTATAACTGCTTTTCTATTTTCAGACATCTTTTTCACCTCTCAATTGACATTTTTTGGTTCTTTTTAGTTCTTCAAATAATTTTAGAACAACATCATTTTCTTTACTGCTGCCGGCAGTTATTCTGATTGCCGCCGGTTCTGTATTATATGATCTTATTTTTACCCCATTCTGATTTAAAATATTTTTAAAATCTTTAGTTTTTTCTCCTTCAATATAAACAAAATTAGCTTCTGTATTATAGACTTTCCATCCGTCAAACTGTGAAAGCTTTTTAAATAGTCTGTCCCTTTCTGCTATTATATATTTAATACGTTCTTTGATTATATCATTATTTTTGAGAATAATACGTCCCAGTACATCTGTCATTATATTGAGATTATATGGTTTTAGAACTTTTTCCACCTCTTCTGTAATAATTCGATCTGCAAACATATAGCCAAGCCTTACTCCTGCCATCCCATATGCTTTAGAAAAAGTCCTGCATACAGCAATATTAGAAATTTTTTTAACCTCAGGCATAAAATTATTTCTACTGAATTCTGCATAGGCCTCATCAATTATTACCGGACCTTTATAATATTCTGCAGTTTTCAGCACGATCTCCCTGTCTAAAATCTCACCGGTTGGATTGTTTGGAGAACAGAAAAAAATCAGCTTGGGATTGTATTTATCGATTTCTGTTTTAATATTTTTAAAAGTAAATTTTTTTTCTATAAGAGGTAGATCAACATATTTACCACCATTTACTTCAGTAAAATATCTGTACATAGAAAATGTTGGAGCCGGTGAGAGAACATAATCACCTTTATCAACAAAAGTTCTTACAATTAGCTCAAGCAGATCATCTGATCCATTTCCTGCTATTATCTCTTCAGATTTTACATTGATACCAGTATTATGCTGTAAAAAAATTGATATTTTTTCGCGCAGGCTGTCAGAATAAAGTTCAGGGTACCTATTTATATTAAGCTTATCAAATTTTTCTTTGAATTTATCTTTAATCTGTTGAGGCAGGTCAAAAGGTGACTCATTACCTGATAAATCAATTTTTACCTTAAAACTATCTTTTTCTCCCATATATGGAGAAATAGCTTTCACTTCAGGTCTAAGAAAATTTTTAAAAATTTTTTCTTTTTTATTATAATTATTACTGCTCATTATTTCCTCCTTCTAATTTTACTGTTTTCGAATTTAATTTATAAATATACTTAACTGTCTTTTCTAATACGAATTGAATTAGCATGTGCATCAAGTCCTTCACCCTCTGCCAGACATATAATATCAGCAGATGCTTTTTCCAGAGCTTCTCTGCTGTAGTAAGCAAACCCCGAATATTTAACAAAATCTCTTACAGATAATGGTGAAAAAAATCTTGCTGTTGAATTTGTCGGCAGAACATGATTGGGGCCGGCATAATAGTCACCAACAGGTTCTGGAGTATATTCGCCTAAAAAGATTGATCCAGCATTTTCCACCGACGGCATAATTTCGAAAGGATTCTTTACTGCCAGCTCTAAATGTTCAGGAGCAATCAGATTTATTATTTCAACTGCTTCTTTCTGATCTTCAACTTCTATTATCAGCCCATAATTTTCCAGGGATTCTTTAATAATTTCCTTTTTTCTCATATTTTTAATTTGCTTTTCTAATTCTTCTTCTACTTCTGCAGTCAGTGATTGAGAATCCGTAACCAGAATTGCAGCTGCCAGCGGATCATGTTCAGCCTGACTCATCAGATCTGCTGCAATATAGGCAGGATTAGACTCTTTTTCTGCCATAATCAAAATTTCACTGGGACCGGCTATCATATCAATTTTCACCTGACCAAAAACCAATTCTTTAGCCATTGAAACATAGATATTACCCGGTCCAACAATTATATCAACTCCAGGCACAGTATCAGTCCCATATGCTGCCGCTGCAACCGCCTGAGCACCACCAGCTTTAAAAATCCGATCAACTCCTGCAATTTCTGCTGCTGCTAGAATTACTGGATTCACCTGTCCGTTTTCATCAGGTGGAGTAAGCATAATAATTTCTTCAACACCAGCTACTTTTGCCGGTATAACTGTCATTAAAACAGAAGAAGGGTAGGCTGCTCTACCTCCCGGCACATAGACACCTGCCCTTTTTAGGGGGCGGCAGATCTGACCTGTAATAATTCCTGTCTTTTTTTGCTTTTGCCAGGATCTATCTTTTTGTTCAGCATGAAAGTCTTCTATATTTGCTGCAGCATTTTTAAGTGCTTTTTTAAAATCAGCATCCACTTCTTTAAAAGCCTCTTCTATTTCTTCTCTATCTATTTCCATATCTTCTGCTGTAAATTTTACTTTATCAAAGCGAGCTGTATATTCTAAAACTGCTTTATCTCCTTTATCTTTAACATCCTTAATAATTTCTCCCACTATTTCTCTATATTGAGACAGATTATCATCAGCACGGTTTTCCAGCAGCTCTTTTATTTTCTCAACATTTTTGCGTCCTTCTTTTATTTTTTTTATTTTAAGCATTTCCATCATCTCCATTAACAACTTTATCTAAAGCTTCAATAATAGCTGTAATTTCATTTTGTCTGGTCTTCATACTCACCTTATTTACCACCAGTCGGGCAGATAGATCCCTGATACTTTCATAAATTACCAGACCATTTTCTTTTAAAGTTCTACCAGTCTCTACAATATCCAGAATTGTATCAGCAAGACCTGTCAGAGGTGCAAGTTCAATTGAACCATTCAGCTTAATTATCTCAACCGGTTCACCTCGGCTGCGAAAAAAGCGCCGGGTAAAATCTGGATATTTAGTTGCTACTTTACGCTCAAGCAGAGTATCTTTGCGGTCAGGCAGACCAGCCAGAGCAAATTCACAGACACCATATTCTAAATCAAGCACTTCATAAAGATCACGATTTTCTTCCAGAAGAGTATCTTTACCAACAATACCCAGATCAGCAGTACCATATTCAACATAAATTGGTACATCTGCAGGTTTAACAAGTATAATTTCTAATTTTTCACTTTCTATTTCAAAAATTAACTTGCGTGATTTAAGCATATTATCAGGCATGTTATATCCTGCCTGGCGAAAAAGTTTGACTGCTTCTTTAGCCAGCCTTCCTTTGGCCATGGCAATACAGAGATTTCCCATCATTCCCACTCCTCAATTTTATTTAAAATTAGATATTCAAGTGCTTCTTTTCTATTTCTTTTGAGTACAGCTATTTCTCCACCAGTCTGCTTAAGCTCCAGACATTTTTCTTTTATATAAATTTCAAAGTCTATTTGCTGAAAGTCAATATACTCTTTATCTGCACCATTGTAGACTTCTGCAGCAAATCCTGCTTCTCTCAAATCTTCAGCCAGCAAATAAGCAAATTTAAAATCTTCTTTTTTTTCATAGGACAGCAAAAATCTCTGTACAGGATCTTCATTAAAATTTCCTGTTCTATTCAAAAAATCAAGCAAATTCTCAATCTCAAGTGCAAAACCAACGGCGGCTTCTTCAACTCCAAATTTTTCGGTTAAATTATCATAACGGCCTCCACTTGCAAGAAGATTGCTGTATCCTCTGGCATAACCTTTAAATATTAATCCGGTATAATAACCGTGACGTGATATAAGCATCGGATCAAAAGTAATATACTTTAAACTATCAAATTCTGTCAGCTTATTAAATAACTTTTCTAGAGTTTTCAAAACCTGACCTGTCTCAGCTGACAGAGGCATTTTATTTAATTCTTTAATAACCTGCTGAGGATTACCAAATAATGAAGGCAGCCTCAGTAAAATTTCTGCTGTATTATCTGCCAGATCTATTTTTTTAATATAGTTTTTTATTCCAATTTTATTTTTAGCCGCCAGAAGTTTCCTGAGCTCTTTCTTGGCTTCCTCATTAATTTTTAGATCAGAGAAAATTTCATTGATTAAATCGGCATGACCAATATCAACCAGAGGTTCCTCCACACCGACTTTTTCCATTGTTTTGATCAAGAGCAAAATCATTTCTAAATCAGATTCTAAATTATCTGAACCGATAAGCTCAACACCAGCCTGAGTTTTTTCTTTTAAACTTAAACTCTGTGAATTTTTTGACTGAAAAGCTGAACTTAAATAAGAAAATTTTAGGGGGCGAGGACTGTTCTGAAAACGGCTTGCTGCCAGTCTCGCAATAGGCATTGTTAGATCAGGTCTTAAAACAAGTATCTGACCTCTATCATCAACAACCTTAAACATCTCATCTTTATCCACCAGACCTTCTATCCCAGCATAAAGTTCCAGAGATTCCAAAGTTGGAGTTATTACCTCTCTGTAGCCGCTGGATTCAAAAACTTCTCTTATTATTTGATATATAGTTCTTCTTTTTCTTAATTCTGCCGGCAAAATATCTCTTACTCCTTCTACAAATGTACTCATCTATATTATCCCCCTTGTTTTATCTCTTTATCATAGTAAAGTATTAAAGTATTGTATTTATTATAGTTATTATTCTGCCTGCTGTCAAGTTATTTGAGCAATTATTTTATTTTTTATTTATTTTTTCATCTGCAGCCGGAAAAACATATACCCTCAGTTCAAAAAACTAATTTATAAAATTAATTTCATTTATTTATAGATTATGCTATTATATTTATAAATAGTAATAGTCAGATATTTATAATCAAAAATATCTACACTAAATAAGGAGGAAATTTATGCTTGCTGACTACCATCTGCATTCTCAATTTTCTGCAGACTCAAAACTTGATTTAGATACTATCTGCAGGACTGCTGTTAGTAAAGAAATAAGGGAAATAGCTGTTACAGATCATCTCGATATAGATTACATGGATGATACAATTGAATTTATTTTGGATAAAGAAAGCTATCTGAATGAACTGGAAAAATACCAGCACAAATTTGCTGGAAATTTAAAAATTAAAAAAGGAATAGAAATGGGATTACAGCTCCACATTTTTGAGGAGTGTGATAATTATCTTGCTGATGATTTTGATTTTATTATTGGTTCATTCCATACAGTAGAAAAAGCTGACCTTTATAGAGGCGATTTCTTCAGAGGCTATGAGCAGTGGGAAGCTTATATACAATATCTAAAGACAGTTCTAGATGTTGTAAAAAATTATAATAATTTTAATGTTATCGGACATTTTGATTTAGTAAGAAGATATGGAAATTTTAACAGCAGTCCAGATTTGATGGAAAATAAAACTGCAGCTGAATTGATTGAAGAAATTTTAAAAATACTTATTAAAAATGGTAAAGGGCTTGAGGTTAACACTTCAGGCTATCATCTTGAAGATGGACAAAATCCTATGCCTAGCTGGAGTATTTTAGAACTATATTATGAACTGGGAGGCAAAATACTAACTCTTGGTTCTGACAGCCATTATGCTGAACAGATTGGATATAAATTTGAAGAAACAGCTGAAAAATTAAAAGAAATTGGTTTTGAAACACTGACTACTTTTACGGAAGGCAAGCCTGATTTTTATAAAATATGAAAAAGACTCTGCCTCAAACTTACAGAGGAAGAGTCTTTTTAATCCTTTTTACTATATGCTCATTTTCCAATATTAATCTCCATTATATCATCCAGCTGCATCAGCTGATCAGCAGTATTAATAATGTTTTTATTATCTTTATATTTTAAATTTAACTTTACTATAAGCTGCTGTGAATCAAAATTTCTTTCTACATCAATATCTTTGATAATAACACTGTTTTCCTGAATAATTTTATTTATGTTACAGAGAAGATTATCGCTATTTTTGGCTTTGCATTTAATTAGCTTATCCTTTTTACCGTCTTTGCTGAATTCAAATCTATTTAATAAATATAAGGTTATTATTACAAGTAAAGTTGTCATTAAGGCCAAAAAATAATAATTTCCGCCAATTGCAAGACCAATTGCCGCTGTAGCCCACAAACTTGCTGCTGTAGTTAAACCTTTAACAGAAAACCCCTCTTTTATAATCGTTCCAGCACCTAAAAAACCAACTCCACTAACTACCTGAGCAGCTATTCTTCCTGCATCATTTTCCACATGTATTCTATGCATACTTAAAGAAATCATCATAATAATTGTAGCACCTACACCAACCAAAATATGTGTTCTCAATCCGGCAGGTCGATCATGTCTTTCTCTTTCAGATCCAATTACTCCACTCAACATTAAGGCCATTATCAAATTAATTACTATATTTTTTTCTGAAACCATTTTTTCACCTCTCTTCTCACTTCTCACTATTCACTTCTCACTATATTATTTATTTCTTCTCTAAAAATAATTTGTTTCCTGCATTCTTTTTCAACTGCAGATAAAATCCATATTTATGTAAAAAGCAAAAAAGAAACCCCCACCAGGGAGCTTCTCTGTGCTCTACATTTATTTTTAATCTATTTTACACAATTGTCAGTTCAAAATTTGCTGTTTTTAATAAAACTTTTTCCTTCATAAGTTCAGCATAGTTTATACCATGTTTTAATATGTGTTTTGCTCTATTTTCTATTTCTATCTGCTTTTTAATCAGCAGATAAAGAACACCTATATCATCTGTCTGACCAATAGTAATTGCTCCTATCAGCCTGTGACCCGAAAATACTAATTTGCGGTAAATACCCTTTCCAGGTTCATTTCTGACATAAACATTATATTTTTCTTTTTCTTCATCATTCAGCTGGACTTTTCCAACAGCATAAAATAAAAGATCAATTATCTTAAGAGCATTCAAATTAAGTCCACCTTCATAGCTGCTTTCAATATTCAGCATATTTTTGGCTGCTGTTTTACCCTGCCAAATCGCATCGGGCCAGATTGCATAAGCAGAATTTCCGTCTTCCAGAAAATCAGGAGCAGAAACAACATCACCGGCAGCAAAAATGTTTTCAGTGCCTGTCTGCATCTTTTGATCAACAATAATTTCCCCATATTTGTTGAGTTCAACTTCGCCATTTACAAAATCAGTATTGGGTCTTACCCCTTTACCCACCAGAACCAGTTCTCCTGTTAGAGTTTTGCCGCTCTGGAGTTTTATCTGCTTTACATGTTCATTTCCGATTATTTCTGCTGGAGACTCACCTGTCATTATGTTAATTCCTTTACTTTTAAGATATTTCTCCACCAGAAAAGCGGCCTCTGGATCAAGCATCTGTGATAGGACCTGAGGGGAACGAATAATTATTGTTACCTTTTTATTGAGATTATAAAATGCTTCTGTAGCCTTCATACCAACCAGACCACCACCAAGGATAAAGCAGTGTTCTACCCTAACATCATTCAGATAACTCTTTATTTTAATTACATCACCATAATCACGGAGGTTAAAAACACCCTTAAGTTCTTTTCCATTATAATCAGGCATTTTAGGACTGCTTCCAGTTGCTATCAACAGCTTATCATAACTTATTTTTTCTCCAGAAGAAAGAATTAATTCCTTTTTATCAGAATTAATTTCTTCTGCTCTACAGCGGTCCAGCACCTCTACTCCCATCTCATCAAAATAGTCAGGAGAGCGGAGGAAAATATTTTCCTCCGCAATTTGATCACCAATAAGATAGCTGGTTAAAATTCTTGAATGGGGGCGGGCACTATCTGCTGTAACAATTGTAATATTAGAATGTGTATCATATTTGCGGATAGTTTCCAGTGCACTTAGTCCGGCGGCACTGCTGCCTATAATTACATATTTCATAATTTACCCCCATTTTGCTATAATTTCAGTTCATCTTTTTTCTCTTCTGATGGTATACCCTTTTCATTCCAGCCGCGCAGCTGATAATACTCTGTCAGCATCTCATCAAGTTTAACCACATTGCCTGCTCTTGGACCTGATTTAATAGGAACATTCAGCAGACGTGGATTTAGAGTATCATCTTCTTTAGTAATACCTGCTTTATAATTGAAGAGGCGCTCCAGATTCCAGATTCTTTCTCCAGCTTTCATGAGTTCCTCTTCTGTATAATCAAAACCTGTAGCATAATTCAGCAGTCTGTATACTTCATCTCCACCAATGGCAAATGTATTAAATAGACATAAGCCGGCAGAATCTACTGCTGCAGTTAGATCCTGAAATGTTTTTGTCCAGAAAGCTTTATCCTCAGTTGTCTCAGGATCCAGCTTCTGTGGAAGGCCGAGAACTTCAGGAGAAGTCATATACCCTCTGACATGACAGCCACCTCTATTGGAAGTAGCATATTCAAGCCCCATTCCCTGGCTTCCTCTTGGATCATAGGCAGGGTACTCCTGTTTTTTACTGGTCATAGAATATTCTGGAACTCCATATTCTTCAGCCAGGCGATATGAACCTCTGGCTAATTTTTCGCCAAATCCTTTCTTTTCAGCAGTCAGTTTTGTTGCTTCAATAATTACATCCTCATTTCCAAATTCTAAATCAAGGCCGGTTTCTTCTCTGCTGAGAATCCCATCTTCCTGCATGTCCATAGCACAGGCAATAGTTGTTCCCATTGTAATTGTATCAATACCTAAATCATTACATAAATAACTGGCCTTTGTTATAGCTTCCAGATTATCTATACCACAGTCAGGTCCAAATGCCCATAGAGTTTCGTATTCAGGACCTTCTCCTTTACCTTTATACTTTCCAGATGGTACTTCTGTTACTCGACCACATGCGATTGCACACCCAAAACAGGCTTTATTTTTAATCAAGAGATTTTCAGCAAGGGTTTCTCCACTGACTTTATCTGCATTTTCGAACATACTTTCCCGGAAATTTCTTGTCGGTAAATTCCCGTTCTCATTGATTACATTTACAAGACTGGCAGTTCCTAAAGCAGCAAGTCCTTCACCTGTTAAACCCTGTTCATTTATTTTTTTCTTGACCTCAAAAGCTGTTTCCATAAACTTTTCTTTATTATCTACCTGTATGCCTTTTTTACCTCTCACAACAACAGCTTTAAGATTTTTCGAACCCATAACAGCACCAACACCGGTCCGGCCGGCCGCCCTGTCGCGGTCATTCATTATATTAGAAAATAACACCTGATTTTCTCCAGCCGGGCCAATATTCAGAACACGGGCTTCTTTATGTGTTTCCTCTCTTAACTTAGTATCTGTTTCATATGTGTTTTTACCTTATCCAGAAGAAATATTAAAATTATATTATCGCAACTCTTAACTTAGTATCTGTTTCATATGTGTTTTTACCCCAGAGGTGTGATGCATCACGTATTTCCACTTCTCCATTATCAATCCAGACATAGACAGGTTTATCAGCTTTACCTTCAAATACAAGCATATCATAACCTGCATATTTTAGCTCTGCGCCCCAGTAACCGCCAGTATTTGATCCAGTAATCCCACCTGTTAGAGGTCCTTTTGTTACGACATCCAATCTTCCTCCAGCATTAGCCATTGTTCCTGTTAGTGGACCGGTTGCTAAAAAGAGTTTATTTTCCGGACTAAGCGGGTCTATATCAGCAGCTACTTCATCATAAAAGTATTTTACCGCAAGACCTCTTGCTCCTATATAATTCTTTGCTAATTTTGGATTTAATTTTTCTTCTTTTACATTTCCATGAGTAAGGTCAATTCGCAAAAATTTTCCTGTATAGCCTTTCATTTATAGCTGCCCCCCTTTTAAAACTTTTCTGATTTCTTCAGCAGCACTCCTGCTTCTTGCTGTGTCAAATTCATCTGTTTCTTCATAGCTCAGTGCACCAGCAGAACAGATGTCAACACAGGCAGGTTCACCCTTACATAAATCACACTTTGTTACTACACCCCTGCCGGGAACATCTTTTATTGCCCCTACCGGACAGACACTTACACACATATGGCAGCCAATACATCTGTCTTCATTGATTACTACTGCCCCTGCCTCATTTCTGCCAATAGCGCTGGCAGGACAGACATCCATACAGAGTGGGTCCTCACACTGTAAACAGGTAAGAGGAACGGTCACCATCTCCTCCGGAAAATAAACTGCTTTGATAAGTGCCCGCATCGGATTAAATTCTCCTTCTTTTGTCATTGAGCACACCAGTTCACAGTCACGACATCCAGTACATTTTTCAGGTTCGATAACAATTTTTTTCAACTGTAAATCCCCTCCCTTTATATTTTATATCCTCCTTTGCACAATGGCAGGCCATAGAATTACTCCTATAACCCTGACGCCTGAGCCGCCTAAATATAGGTGGAGACAGGTCGGAAGAAGATTGTAAACAGCTTAATATTTAAATTGATATTTAAAAAATTATAATATTTGCCTTTTTATGTTTTTTGTGTTTATAAATATTTTTCTACAAATATATTTCTATAAAAATTTAAAAATACCTTTTAAAATTAACTAATTTTCATACAATTTGTAAAATTTTCAGTTCTTTAATAAATGTTATGAAATCTAAATAGCACCGATTGAATCATATTATCTCTTTAATTTTTAAAAAAATTATCAGATTAACTGGATTTTAAACATGATATCAGATAAAATTTATATAAATCAACTACATATATATAATTCTGCTGTAAAATGTGGCTGAAAAATACTGATTTGTAAAAAAATTAAAATTAAGGGTGAATAAACTATGAATAGCAATTCGGATTTAAAAAAACTTCGGGAATCTCTTTTTTCTGAAATAGAAAATTTAAAAGAAGAAGCCTTTTACATCAATGATTATATTGCTGAAAATCCTGAATTAGGTTACAGAGAATACAAAGCTGCCTCTCTACTAACAGAAATTCTTGCTGACCACAATTTTAGCATAGAAAAAAATCTCTCAGGTATCGAAACTGCTTTCAGGGCCAGCTATAATTTTAATGGAGATGGACCGACTATTGCTTTTCTCTGTGAATATGATGCACTGCCGAATATAGGACATGGCTGTGGACACAATATGATTGCAGCAATGAGTACAGCTGCCGGAATTGCTTTAAGTAAACTGAACATAAAAGGAGGTAAAATTGTAGTTATCGGCTGTCCGGCTGAAGAAACAGGTGGAGCTAAAGTACAGATGACAGAAACAGGTGTTTTTGATAATATAGACTGTGCAATGCTTCTCCATCCTTCCAATATTAATCAGGTCTATTCTACAACACTGGCAATAAAAGCAATTCAGTTTAATTTTCATGGTCAAACTGCTCATGCTGCTGGAGCTCCAGAGAAGGGCATAAATGCACTGGATGGAGTAATACAGTTTTTTAATGGCATTAATGCACTGCGAGAACATTTGCGGGATGATGCTCGGATACATGGTATTATTACAAATGGTGGAGAAGCTGCCAATATTGTACCCGATGAAGCCGAAGCTCAATTCTACTTCAGGGCCAGAGATAAAAAATACCTGCAGGAAATTATCAAAAAAGCGGAAAATACTGCTGAAGGAGCAGCTTTAATGACAGGATGTAAAGTCGAATGGAAGGAATACGAAAATCCCAATGATGATCTCAGACCAAATCGGATGCTGGCAGATATTTTTGAGCAGAGTATGAAAGAAATCGGAACCAATAAAATAGAACCAGCAGCACACCACTACGGATCATCAGATATGGGAAATGTGAGTCATGTTATCCCTGTTATTCACCCATATATTAATCTGGGCAGTGAACTTACAGGACATACAAGAGAACTCGCAGAAAAAACCACTACTAAAGAAGGTCATACTGTTTTGATAAATGGAATAAAAGCTCTGGCATTAACAGGACTTAAAATTTATAGTGACAGGCAAAAATTAGAAAAAATAAAAAAAGAATTTAAAAAAACCTGCTCTAATTAAAGCAGGTTTCGCAAAAATAAATATACTTCTTCTGGATTATTTAGATAATATTCAGCAGATGTGTGTAAATCACCACTATTTTTTACGTAAATACTCAATCCTTTTTCAATTACAGCAAACGCATCTTCATCAGTCCTATCATCACCAAGATAAATATTATACCCACTATTAAGATTATACTGTTTTTTAAATCTGTCAGCTATATAATTTACTGCTTTTCCCTTATTCCAACCAGCAGGCCTAATTTCTACAACCTGACGTCCGGAAATAACTTCCAGATTATCTAAAGATAATTTTTTAATTTTAGTTTCCAAAGTTTTTTGGACAGATACTTTCTCCAGATCATTATTACAGTGAAAAGCAGCTGCAAAACCCTTATCCTCAATTTTTATATCATCATTTATTTTTAATTCAATATCTGATAATAATTCTTCAAATACAGATCTAAATTCATCTTTTTTATAAATGGGATAAATAACCTTTTCTGCAAAATTGAGATCAATTTCCAGTCCATGGCTTCCTGCATAATTTAAACCCTTTAATTTCAGCATAGACTCCAGATCATTTAGTGCTCTCCCGGAAATCAAGCATATATATAGATCTGACCTGCAAAGCAGCCTTTTTAATACCGCTTTAATTCCCGGAAAAGCATCTGCCTGCTCCGGTTTATCAGAAAAAGGAGCCAGAGTACCATCATAATCGAGAAAAAGAAAAATATTTTCTGCTGCTTCAATTTTATTTTTTACTTCTTTTAGACTTCTCTCCTGCAGAAGGTATTTTTTATTCATATACTTCAGCCCACTGCTTTAAAAAAGAATCTCTCCACCAGTTAATATCATATTTTTTCAGCTTTTCTTTTTCAATCTTTAGACGCTCTTTCCTTTCTTTTTTCGGCATTGTTAGAGCACTATAAATGGAATCTGCTATTTCTTCCTGGTTATATGGATTTACAATCAGCGCATTATCAAGGTACTCTGCCGCACCGGCAAATTCTGACAGTATCAGTACCCCATCTTCCTGGACAGCAAGATATTCTTTTGCCACTAAATTCATCCCATCTATCAGAGGAGTAATCAGTGCTGCATCTGCTGCTTTATAATAGGGGAGGAGCTTTTCCTGTGGTAAGGAACCATAAAAATATTTAACCGGTACCCAGTTATCTTTTTGATATTTCCCATTGATTTCAGCAATCTTTTTATTTATTTTTTCCCTCATCTTCTCATATTCAGCCACTTTATTTCTGCTTGGGGAAACACGCTGAAGAACTGTCACTCTACCTCTATATTCAGGATATTTTTCAAAAAATTTATCGATCCCTTTAAGCCTCTGCCAGATGCCTTTGGTATAATCAAGGCGGTCAACTCCAAAAATCAATTTTTCTATATTATATCTCTTTTTTATTTTTTCTGCTTCTTTATAATAATTTTTGTTATCAATTAATTTAGAAAATTTATCATAATCTATTCCCAATGGTATACTGCTTATCTTAGTTTTTCTACCTTTGTACTTTATTTCCTGTTTCCGATAGTTAACTTCTGCTCCGATCTGATCTGCACAGCTGATAAAATTATATAAAAATAATTCTGTGTGAAAAGCAATAAAATCCGACTGCAGCAAATTCTCTAAAATTTCTTTTCTCCAGGGAATGGTTCTAAATGCTTCCCAGGCAGGCCAGGGAATATGCCAGAAAACAGAAATTTTAGTTTGATCAGCTCTTTCTTTAATCATCCCCGGCACAAGAGCAAGGTGATAATCATGTATCCAGACCAGATCATTTTCTTTAATTTCTTCAATAATACTGTCTGCATATTTTCTATTAACTGTCTTATAGCTGTTCCAGTAATATTCTTTAAAATTAGCTTTGCTGATAAACGTGTGACAGATAGGCCACATAACTTCATTGGAAAAGCCATAATAAAACCCATCCTGCTCATCAGAACTCAATCTAATTCTCTTAAGAGTATATCCATTTTCATCAGGTACCTTTACCTTATTATCTCCATCTACCACTTCAAAATCAGCATCTCCTCTTCCCCAGGCAATCCAGAGGCCGCCTTCTTCCTGCATAAGTGGATCTAAACCGGTAGTTAACCCACCAGCTAACTTCACTTTTTCTATTCTATCATCTATAAATTCATGTTTATAAGGTTCTCCATTGGAAACAAGTACTAGTCTGCTTTCAGAAAGATCTGCTCCCATTTTTAACAACCCCCTCATCTCCTTATTATTAATATTAACAGCTAATATGACAGGTGTCAAAAGCATAATCTTAATTTCCTTAATTTTCTAACAAATTGTAGTTAAAATTTTTCTGCTGTGTTATAATAAAGTTAAATAAAGATTTAAGAAAGAAAGATTTAAGAAAGGATGAATATCTTGCAAATTATAACTATTTCCAGACAGACAGCAAGTGGTGGTGACGAAATAGCAGAAGAACTTGCAAATCGGCTGGGGCTAAAACTTATTAATCGTGATTTTATTTTAAAAAACTGGCTCCCCCAGGTTGCTGATGAACATCAGCTGCATATGCTTCAGCAGAGTTCCAAATTTTACACCAAAGCAATAGATAATAAATCCGATAATAATCAGACTTTTGCTGATTACATAGAAAAAAAATTAATAGAGCTGGCTGAAACACAGAATTTATTAATTGTAGGGTTGGGGTCTCAGGTAATATTCCGCCATCACCCTGGTGGTATCCATATCAAGATAGCAGCTTCTCAGGAACAGAGAATAAAAAAACTAAATAAAAAATATGGCCTTCCCCGAGAACAGGCTGAACGGTCAATTGAATTAAGTGACCGCAAGCGGAGGCGCTATGTATGGAGAGTTTTTAATGAAGACTGGTCAGATCTCACCCTTTATCATATTTCTCTAAACAGTGATGGATTATCTACAGAACAGGCTCTTACAATTTTAATGAGTTTAATAGATTTCAAAAAAGAAAACCCGGAACCACTTGCTGATCCTGAAAAAAAAGAAAAACCTGAAAAAGAAAAAACAGAATATAATTTTGCCCATCCCAGTGAAAAAGAATTTGCCAAAATACTGGACATGCACCACATTAAATGGAAATATGAGCCGACAGAATTTCCTCTCGAGTGGGATGCTGAAGGTAATATCAGAATGGGATTTAGACCGGACTTTTATTTGACTGAATATGATACTTATATTGAATTAACAACAATGAACCGCAAATATGTTACAGAAAAAAACAAAAAAGTTCGCCTGCTGCAGGAAATTTATCCACATATAAATATAAAGATTGTTTACAAAAAAGACTTTAACAGCCTTATTGATAAGTTTGAATTAAATGGAAATAGTGAGGAGGAAAATAAATGAGAGAAGATGAAAGATTGGGGAAAATAGTACTGTCAAAAGAAAAAATAAAAAATCGAATTTCAGAATTAGCTGACGAAATTAATGCTGATTATCAGAATAAAGAGTTAATAGTTGTAAGTATCTTAAAAAGTTCTCTCTATTTTATGGCTGACCTGACAAGAAAGCTGGACCTTCCATTAAAACTTGATTTTTTAGAGTTAAGCCACTCCACAAATGAAGACAATACAGGTGTTATAAGAGTTATTAGAGATTTAGAATTTAGTATCACCGGCAGAGAAATTCTGGTGATAGAAAATATAATAAAAACAGGTTTAACCCACAGCTATCTTCTAAAAAATCTAAAAGCACGCAGCCCTGCCGGAATAAGCATCTGTACACTGCTTAATAATACTGATAAAAAACTAGTTGAACTTCCTATAGATTATGTTGGATTTGAAATATCTGAGCATTTTGTTGTAGGATATGGACTGGATTATAAAGAGAAATATAGAAATTTACCTTATATTGTAGAATATAATATAGAATAGAAAACAGTAATATATCTGCTGTTAACCCTTTCATATCTGCAGTTTTTCATCTGCCAGTATTAATCGTCCATCAATCTCAACCCGAGGCTTTCTAATAACAAGATCAAGATGGGCAGGGGCAGTATTAGAAACACCAAAACTATTACCTTCTCCAATGCCAAGATGTAGAGTGCCAAATTTGCTCTCATCTTCTCCCATACTTCCTTTACCAAATTCAGAGTTTGGATTACAGCCAATACCAATTTCAACAATATTATAGATATTTTCACAGTTGAAAGATGCCAGCAGCTTACTAAACTTTTGTGCTGACCTGCCCCCCTTAATTTCAGTAATACACCCCTGCTGAATTTCTATTTCGACAGGCCTATCAACATATCCACCGGGAATAATTACTCCATCAACAACAAATATTCCATTTAAAGTTCCAACATCCGGTCCAACTGCGACTTCAATATTGGGAAAGGGTGACCAGCTGCCCGCTTTATCTGCCAGTCCTGTCTGTTTAACACTCTCTCTACCACACAATTCTGCAGTAAAATCTGTGCCAGCCTCAGAACTTACAGAAATAGTTTTTCCTTCGGTCATTAAATTTCCTATCTTATCTATTATTTTTTTCTGTTCTTTAAAATCAACATCTAATGCTGAAGAATCAAAAAGTTCTTCACTGCAGTCTGGGATACTTATAATCCTTGTGCCAGATTCAACTGCTTTTCTTCTTGCTGCTGAATTAGTTAAAGAATAAACTGCTGCCAGTACAGCCGCATCTGCTCTGCATAAAGCAGATATAGCAGGTTCAGGCGGATTTTCTCCATGAGAACTTCTTTTAAAAAAATTAACTACAGCAGCCTCAGCTCCAAGTTCTTTACCATATTCTGCTAACACTTCTGCAACTTTTTTATTTTCAAAATCTGAAACTATGAGCAAGTTTTCTTTTTCACCAACATTCATACAATCTTTCAGAATTATTTCAGCACCTTTTTTTAAATTTTTAAGACTCAACTTCATTCCTCCCTGATAATTAAGTATTACAGCTATTTTATAATATATTATTGTTTTTCTCAATTTTATTATGCATTATTTTCCTATTATTTATATTTTTCTACATTAATTAATATATAGTTAATCACTCATATATAAAATATAGCTATTCAGTATAAGATATTATTATTTTAGTATTAATTATAGATGGTATATAATTATCAGTAGAATATGATTTTGTGAATATAATATTATTTAAAGAGAGGTGACAGGTATTTTTTTGCTTTTTTTTGCGAATTTAAGAACAAAGTTTTTATAAATAATATTTCTGCATATAATAATTTTAATTATGCTCTTTATTAATATAATTATTAAATCTAAAGATATATGAGGGAGGTAACAAAGTGAAAAATTTTGAAAGATTAATAGGATTTGCAGCTGCTTTAATAGTATTAATTGGCGCTAAATTCTTTTTAAAAACAGATATTTTATTTTTTAGATTGCTTGTTGGTACAGGAATAGGATATACACTGACAAGAGCGTACACCGGATTTGCTGGAAGTGTAAACAGAGCCTACAGAACAGGTTCTACTAAATTAATGAGAACCCTGATGTTTATGTTTTTTATAACAGCACTTCTTACAACTGCATTTCTTTTTGGAAAAGATCCTGCCAGCTATAATCTGTGGATCAACCCAATAAATACCGGTCTTCTTTTGGGAGGATTTTTATTTGGATTTGGAATGTCTCTTTCTGTATGCTGTGCAACTGGAGTTTTAACTGACCTGCCAGTAGGACTTCCAAGGGCATTTATTACACTTATTTTTTTCGGCATAGGTGTTTTCCTCGGCTTCCCGATACAAAATACAGCCAGCTGGGTTAAAGAATCATGGTACAGTACTTATATAGGGTATAGAACATCTGGTGGTGTATTTCTGCCTGACCTTTTCCAGGGAGATGGGTTTGAAGGTTATCTGGGAGGACTGGCATTTCTTGGCGGTCTCTGTCTTCTTTTCATAATTTTATCTTATTTCTATGAGCATTATCAGATCAAAACAGGCAAATATAAAGGTCTTCCAATAGAAAAGGTTCAGGATGAAGTAGATTCAATCGATCTAAATAATTTTAAACTATTTAGTTCAGATACCTATTATCACTTTTTTGAAAAACCCTGGACTCTAAAACAGGGTGGAATAGTTCTGGCGATGATCTTTACACTTATGATGGGTATTACCAGAGCCGGATGGGGTGCTTCTACTCCTTATGGAATCTGGTTTGGTAAATTTTTAATGCTATTTGGTATTTCTGCTGAATCTCTGGCAGAGTTTACACATATGTCAGCATCAGTATTTGATCTGCCATTTTTTGAACATCAAATTTCTGTACAGAATTTTGGTATTATTGTTGGTGCAGTAATTTATCCTCTTACAGCCGCTAAATTATCCGAATCATTTACTGCCGGATTAAATATTTCTAAAAAAGAAGCATTACTATATGCACTTGGTGGTATAACAATGGGACTTGGAACTCGTTTTGCAAATGGATGTAATGTTGGAGCTCTCTATACACCAATTGCAAACTTCTCACTGTCTGGATGGTTTTTCCTAGTATTTATGATAATTGGTGGTTTTGTAAGTAATAAATTTACTGATAAAATTTACAGCTAGTAATTTGGCTTTCAAAAATAAAATTTTACAGGAGGAAATTAATTATGAGTAATAAAATTGTTGTTATTGGTGGTGTAGCTGGTGGTGCATCTGCTGCTGCCAGAGCCAGAAGATTGGACGAATTAGCAGAAATAGTTATGTTTGAGAGAGGTCCACATGTTTCTTTTTCCAACTGCTGTCTTCCCTATCGTCTAAGTGATACAATTGACAGCTGTGATGACCTTGTCTTAATGAGTCCTAACTGCTTTAAAACTCAGTACAATATTGATGCAAGGGTAAATAGTGAAGTCACTAAAATAAAAAGAAAAGAAAAAAAGGTAGCAGTCAAAAATTTAGAGACTGGTGAAGAATATGAAGAATCCTATGATAAACTAGTACTCTCACCCGGTGCTAATCCAATTCTTCCAGGAAGTATCAAGGGAGTTAAAAAAGATAATGTATTTACAATCAGAAATGTAGTGGACATTGATAAATTATATAGTTATATTAATGAAAACAATATTGAAGATATTGCTGTTATAGGTGCTGGATTTATCGGTATTGAAGTTGCTGAAAATCTTCATAATGCCGGCAAAAATGTAAGTCTTGTAGAGGCAATGGATCAGGTAATGGCTCCTTTTGATTTCGATATGGCACAGCTGCTGCATAAAGAACTTTATGATAAAAAAGTAAATCTTGTTTTAAATGATGCTCTTGTGGAAATTACTGATGACTCTATTATCTTAAAGTCAGGAAAAAAAATCGATGCCAAAGCTGTTGTAATGGCAATTGGTGTTTCTCCAGAAACAGATCTGGCTAAAGATGCAGGACTGGAAATAGGAGAAACAGGTGGAATCAAAGTAGACCACAATTATCAGACAAGTGATGAGGATATTTATGCTGTTGGAGATGCTGTAGAAGTTTACAGCAGACTAACACACAAAAACACAAGACTGGCTTTAGCAGGGCCAGCACAGAGACAGGCAAGAGCTGCTGCTGACCATATCTATGGTATCCCGCACAGAAACAATGGCACTATTGGCTCCTCAATAGTTAGAGTCTTTGACTTAAATGCTGCTTCTACTGGTTTAAACGAAAAAACCGCAAAAGAAGCCGGTATTTCTTATGATGTTGTATATGTTATACCTGGAGACAAAGTTGGTTTAATGCCGGAAAGCAATCCAATGCATTTTAAACTTATTTATGAATACCCGACAGGAAAAATTATCGGTGCCCAGGCCATCGGTAGAGGTAATGTAGATAAAAGAATAGATGTAATTGCAGCACTTATTTTAATGGATGGAACATTAGAAGATCTCAAAGAAATGGAACTGTGTTATGCACCTTTATTTGGTACAGCAAAAGATGTGGTTAACCATGCAGCACTTGTAGGATTAAATCTACTCAATGGGGTATTTGAACAGGTGAGAGTTACAGAAGTAAGAGAACTGGTAGAAAATGATGCATTTATAGTAGATGTCCGCGAAGAAGATGAATATGCGAAAGGACATCTTGTTAATTCTGTTAATATTCCTTTAAGTGAATTAAGAGAAAGAACTGATGAAATCCCTAAAGATCAGCCTGTATATTTGCACTGCCGTTCAGCACAGAGAAGCTACAATGCTGTAATGGCTCTACAGGGAATGGGTTATGATAATGTGTATAATATCTCAGGATCATTTCTCGGCATCTGCTGCTACGAATATTATCTGGATCAAACAACAGATAGAGAAAAAATTGTAACTGAATATAATTTTGAGTAAAATAATGCTGGCTGGGGACTTTATTGTTTAATTGCAACTTGATAATTTCTTCCAATCAGCTCGGTTAATACTAGTTATAATCGAAAATTAAAAGAGCCCGGGTACCTGGATTAAATTTCTAAGTACCAGGTACCCCAATTAGGCCATCAGGATTAAACTTGGTGGTCTTTTTAATCATTTATCAGCTATTTTGAAATTGATAATTTACAGCAAATATGATATCTTGAATGGTAGTATATGACTTATGTTCAAAAAGATTGTGATAATTATGAGGATGTGTAAAAAATGGCTTTAAATAAAAAGAAAAACAATAAACAAAAAGAAAAGCCAGCAGCAAATCATCCAAAAGTTAACCGCGAATCTGAAAAAAATAAAAAAACTAAAACAGAAAAGGCCCTCACTTTTATAACCTGGGCTTCTATTTTTCTTACCTGGTATATAATTACTAAGTTAGGTATCTTTACTCCCACTCTTCTTCCTGGACCTGCAAGAGTCTGGATGGCGTTTTTAAGAATTCTAGAAAATGGTTATAATGGAGTTCCTCTCTGGCTTCATTTAGGAGCCAGTTTTAAACGCTTATTTGTGGCGCTCTTCTTTGCCATCTTTACTGCTGTTCCTCTTGGTTTATTAAGTGGTTATTTTGACAAAGTTGAAGCAGTAATTGATTCTGTTGTAGAATTTTATCGTCCCTTACCACCACTAGCTTATTATACACTTCTAGTGCTCTGGTTTGGAATCGATGATACCTCCAAACAGATTCTCTTATTTTTAGCTGGCTTTGCTCCTATTTATATCGCCTGTGTTTCTGCAGTCCGGAAGTTAAATCAGGACTTTGTCTTAAGTGCACGCTCACTGGGAGCAGCTCAAAAGGATGTTTTTTTTAAAATTGTGCTTCCTGCTTCTCTACCTGAAATTTTTACTGGAATTAGAACCGCCTTTGGTGTTGCCTATACAACCCTTGTCTCCTCAGAAATGGTTGCCGCAACATCTGGCATAGGCTGGATGGTTTTAGATGCATCCAATTTTTTGAAAAGTGATGTAATTTTTGTTGGAATTATAATTATGGGAATTACAGGTGTGATAATTGATGCTGGTTTAAGATTTCTAGAAAGAAAAATTATTTTTTGGAAGGGTCATGTTTAACTATATCTGGACTTTCCCCATTTTTTATATACTGCTGCAAAAAGGGGAGATGCAGGAATATTGAAATTTTTAGTCAATGAATCTTAACGAAATGTGCCCTATTTCACACCCGAATTGAGTTTTAGATAAATCTAAAAATTTCGTTGATGACTAAAGCCCCCTTTTTGCAGCTTGAAAATAAATTTTGGGGAAACTCCTATAACTATATTGTTTGAAATATATTAAAATATTGTGAGATAAATTTTAAAACTATTAGATTTGACGTAACGTATCACAAATCTGGAGGGAAAGACAATGAAAAATAAATATTTAAAAAAGATAATGCTTATTTTCTTAATCACATCTCTGGCTTTAACTTTAACTGCCTGTAGTAATGAGCAGGCTCAAAATGAAGGTCAAGAAATTAAAAATACAGCTGCTGAGGAAGAACTGCCAGAAGAGATTAATTTTGGGATTTTAAGGGTTCCAAATGATGAAACTATTGCTCTTGCAGAAGGTTTTTTTGATAAATATTTTACCGAACGTGGAATTAAAGTTAATACCAGAATTTTTGACTCAGGTGTAGAGGCCAATCAGGCTTTAGCTTCCGGCAGTATTGATTTTGCAACTATGGGAAACACCAATGCTATTACTGCTCTAGCACGTGAACTTAATGTTGAATTAGTCTGGATTCATGAAGTTTTGGGAGAAAATGAAGCTCTGGCAGTCAAAAATGGTTCTGGAATTGAAAAAGTTGAAGATCTAGTTGGAAAAAGAATTGCAGTCCCTTTTGCTTCTACTTCCCACTATATTCTTTTAAATGTACTAAAAGAAGCAGGCATAGAAGATCAGGTCCAGCTGTTGGATATGCAGACTGCCGAAATTGTAGCAGCCTGGGAGCGCGGTGATATTCAGGCAGCTTATACCTGGCAGCCAACCCTGGCCCAGCTTTTAAAAAGCGGCTATACTTTAACTGACAGCAGCGAAATGGCTGAAAAAGGGTATATAACTGCCAATGTAGAGGTTGTTCGTAAGAAGTTTTCAGAGAAATATCCCGAATTAGTTGCTGATTTTATTTCTGCTTTAAGTGAAGCCGGTGACATTTATAGAAATAATCCGAAAAAAGCAGCTGAAATTGCAGGTAATGAACTTGGAATTGAAACCGAAGTCGCTCTCCATCAGATGCGCGGCACCACCTGGAAAACTAGAGAAGAACTTTTAAGTCAAGATTTCTTTGGCACTGCTGATCAGCCTGGCAGCTTTGCTAAAGTGATGAAAGATACTTCTGACTTTCTGCAGCGGCAGGGCTCTATAGAAGAATCTCCTTCTCAAGCAGCTTTTAATAAATATGTTAATCCAGAATATATAAAAATATCTTTAAAAAATGATCAGAATAATTAAAGAAGTAATTTTCAATTATATATATAGTATGGTTCTCCCGTAAAAAGGTTATTTGCGTCTCTAACTCATTTTTCGTAAATACCCTTTTTGTGGACACACCATAGTATAGTTAATCAGGAAAGGATATCTTTTATGTCTGCTCAAACAAATAAAGAAAGCTTAATTAAAATTGAAAATATGAGTCTGGAGTATGGGGAAAGTATTAACTCTACTCTGGCTCTAAAAAATATCAACTTAGAAATTAATAAAGGTGAGTTCATCTGTGTTTTAGGACCTTCCGGCTGTGGTAAAAGTTCACTGCTTAAATGTATTGCTGGTTATGTAAAGCCTACTTCCGGCAGAGTTTTAATGCAGGGAAAAGAAGTTGATGGACCTGACTGGCATCGAGGTGTCGTTTTTCAATCTCCCACTCTTTACCCCTGGATGACAGTTAATGAAAATGTAGAATTTGGCCCCAAAATGCGCGATTTACCTAAAACTGAAATTAAAGAAATCCGAGAATTTTTCTTAGATGAAGTTAATTTAAGCGGTTTTGGGGAAAACTACACCTTTGAATTATCCGGAGGTATGAAACAGCGGGTAGCTATTGCTCGAGTTCTGGCAAATTATCCTCAGGTAGTTCTAATGGATGAACCTTTTGGAGCTCTGGATGCTTTAACCAGAGAAAATATGCAGAACTTAATTCGCAATATCTGGAAAGAAAACAACACTACTATCTTTTTTATCACTCATGATGTAGATGAAGCGCTTTTGCTGGCTAATAGAGCTGTTGTGATGTCCAAACAGCCGGGAGAAATTATAAAAATCTTTAATGTTGATTTTACCAATCAAATTTTTGAAAAAGGTTCTAAAGAAGTAATTTATAATGAAGATTATTTTGAAGTCAAAAATGAAATTATGGATATCATCCACAGCCAAATTGATTAAATTTAAGATCTTTAACTAGAGTGTAAATTTGATCAAAATCTTAAGAAAATATAATTGGCTTTAAAATAATCTATAAATATATGTACAAACAACATAAAGGAGCCCTTAAGGGCTCCTTTTTAATATCTATAAATTTTATTTTATCAGATATTCAGTTTTTTAATTTTCAATTTACTGCACTAAATTTACTGCACTACTACTTTACTACTTCATAACCTTTGTTAGACCAACCATAAGGCTTGTTAGCAGGAGTACCCATACCACCATTAAGTGATACAGCATCATAACCTAACATTCTTAAACCTGCTACGGCCTGACCTGCTGTTTGACCTGTGTAGCAGTAAACTACTATCTTTTTATCCTGCGGCAGCTGTCCAAAATACTGCTGCATACCAGCACCCCAGGGAATATTAACTGCACCTTTGATGTGACCTTCAGCAAAATCTTTAGGCTGTCTGATTGATACTATCATTATATCTGCACCAGAATCTACAGCCATTTTTAACATATCTTCAGCAATCTTATAGTTTTTATATATTGTATCACTAACATCAGCTAAACCTGCATAGTAATCTTCAACTGCAGCTTTAAGATCTGCATTAATCTTATAATCTGTAACTCCACCAAGTTGATGTGCTTCAGTTTCAACTATTTCTTCATAACCTGCAACTCTTGAAATACCTAAGTTCCAGCCAAATCTAACTGACTTAGCCTCAAAACCAGCAAAATTTAATAAAGCAGCTGTCTGGTTAGCAGTCTGAGCTGTATAGCAGTAAACATAAATTGTTTTATCTCCGGGTAACTTATCTAAAGCAGCTGGAATTGCTTCTGGGCCCCAGGGTATATTAACTGCACCTTTTACGTGACCTTCATTATAAACATCAGGCTGTCTGATATCTAAAATAAAGAGATCTTCTCCAGCCTTAACTTTTTCTACAAACTCTGCTTCTCCTATCATAGAATTATCGGAAGGCAGATCTGCAAAATAACCATTAACTGCATCTTCTACTGCATCTGACACCGCAAAAGCAGAGGCGGAAAGTACTAGAGCCATTACAACAAAAACAGCTGTTAATATAATTTTTCTTTTCATTTTATTCCTCCTAGATTTTTTTAATAAAGATTTTTAAAACTGAATCACAAAACTGCAGTATATTACCATATTTTTCACAAACTTCATTAAATAAAAAGTTCTTAACCACAGTATTTATAATCAATCAGTTAAGAACTATTTATTTTTTTAAGAACCATCCTGGGCACTGGGTTTGGCTGGTGCACCAGTAGGCACAGCCTTAGGTGTTGAACTATCTGATGACCATTCAATCCAGGCACCATCATAAATCTTCAAATCTCTATATCCTGCATTGTGCAGAGCAAGAAAAGTCTGTGCTGCTCTAATTGAAGTCTGGCAGTACATAATAACTTCTTTGTCCGGTGTTATACCATTATCAGGATAATATCTCTGAATATAATTTGCTGGATAATACTCTCCATTATCTTTATTATTATCAACATAATTAACGTGAACAGCTCCTGGAATAATTCCTTCATTAATTTCTTCTAAAGTTCTGACATCAAGTATTACTACATCTTCAGCAGGATTATTAACCTGGGCAAGTACTTCCTCTTTATCGGCTATAAATTCTTCATTTTTTTCAGATGCTGAATATTCTGCTGCCTCTACCGTATAATCACCGGAAATAAAGTCGGCTCCTGCTCTTTTTAGAGCATTTAAACCACCACTAATTACCTTCATATTGTCTGTATCATGACCGTAAACAAGCATTGTCCACCACAGACGAGCTGCATCCATATTATTATTATTATCATAAATAATTACTTTTGTCTGATTTCCTATACCATTTTCACCTAAAGTAGATTCTATCTTAGCTGCTGATGCCAGCATATTCGGAAAAGGACCAAAAGTAGTTATGCCACTTCTGGTAATATTAACCGCACCATTTAAATGCCGATCTTCAAAATCACCAGAATTCTGAGTATCAACTACTACTACCTCTTCATCCTCAATCATCTTTAAAGCCTCATCTGCTGTAATTATATCCTGGTTAATTTCACCCGGAAACGTTATATTACCTGTACAACCTGTTAAAATTAAAGAAAAAGCTAAAATAATTAACAACAAAATTGATAATTTTTTCACTTCTTCACCTCCAGAAATTAAAGTATATTGTTAAATTTAGAACAATCTATATATATTATAAAACACAAAGTGAGTTTATAGGTATAACTATTTTAAATAGTGCATTCGATTATCTAATAAATAGCTTTACTTGCAGCTCTGAATAATTAAATGGTATACTGGAAGCAAATAAAACAAATCTTAAATGAGGCTAAAAAATGAATTATCTCAAAAAAATAAAACCCATATATTTTATAATTATAATTTTTTTCGCTGTTAATCTTCTATTTTTAGATAAATTCCCTTTTGTCCACTCTGATGAAGCATGGCTGAGCGGGCTATCACGCCATATGCTTAATCAAAAGAGTTTTGCTGTGACTGAACCTTTTTTTGACCTCTATCCACGCAGTCCTCACGCTGTGAAAATTATTTTTCATTTTCTGCAGATTATTTTTATTAAACTTTTTGGTTATAATATCTTTTCTTTTAGATTGATTTCCCTCATTTTTGGAACATTTTCTATTTATTTTTTCTACAGATTGACAGAAATCTTTATTGATAATAAAATTTTAAGATATTTAACAGTGCTTCTGCTGACTTTTGATATTCATTTTATCTATAGTTCACATTTTGCCAGACAGGAAATCATATTAGTCTTTATTTTCCTGGCCGCTTTCTATTATTTTTTACTTAACAATAAATCTATATATCAGAATGATGAAAATTACAAAAAAACTAAAGTATATCACAAAGACTTTATTCTGGCCTGTATTCTGGGTATAAGTATGGGAATTCATCCAAATATTTTTATTATTTCACTGCCTTTTATCCTGCTTTATACATATGCTCTTTTCTTCTCATCAGCTGTAAATATAAAAAATTATGCAGTCTTTGCCCTCACACTTGCTTCTTTTGCTGTTATATATATATTGATTAGTCTGGGCTTTGATGCTGATTTTTTTATAAACTATGCCAGATATGGAAAAAGTCTGGGAGTTTTAAATACCTTTTCCAGTAAATTTGACAGCCTTGATTATTTTTATAAAAAAATTTTTTACAGAGTAAGCGGCACTTATTACATACCTCCTATAAAAATACAGCTCACCCTATTTTTTTTCAGTTTTGCCGCCGGCCTGATTAAATGGATTAAAGATAGAAATAAGTTAATATTTATTTTGTTGATTTCCATTATTTCCATCAATCTTGGCTATGCTATCATCGGCAGATATAATCAGACCTCTATTATATTTATTTTTCCCCTATTTTATCTGCTGGCCGCAAAACTTTTGGCAGACTTTAAAATCAAATATGCCTGTTCTGCTGTACTGGTTCTGCTTTTAATACTGTCTATAAATACCTTTACTGCTGTTATTAATAGCTCATTTTCTGATTACAATGATTATCTCAAAAATATATCCTCTGCTGTTAAGGCAGAGGATAATGTTCTGGCCAACCTAAATTGTGATTACTATTTTGAAGATGGCAGTTTATTTGATTATAGGAATTTATCTTATCTAGAGAAAAGTAATCTTTCTTTTGCTGAATATATAGACAAAAATAATATTGAATATATTATTTATCCTGAAGAAATGGATTTTATTTATAATACACGTCCAGAATGGAATATTCTTTATGGAAATCCCTACCCTTATTATAATGAGATGAAAGAATACCTGCATAATAATACTCAACTTATATATCAATTTAACGATAAAACATATGCTGTACGTATTGTAAGATATATTGGTGAAAAGAACTGGTCTGTAAAAATTTATAAAGTTATAACAAAATAATCTTTAAAACACTTCCCCTATTTCTCTTATAATAAGATTTTTTCCCTGATTATCAACAATTTTAAGCCTGTCGTAAACTTTTTTGAGACGTTCTTTTAATTCAGTTCTGCTCTCTGCTCTTACAATAAAATAGCCTGCTCTCTCAGTAGCATTTTCTATTTTCTTTATTTTATCACCTTTTTTAAAATTAAATCCAATTTGAGAAACACCATCCAGGCTGAGAATTTCTTCAGTACTGCTTATATCTGCTATCCTGCCGGGAAGTGCAAAAAACAGCTGAACAGAAAGCCAGTTTTGGTTTTCTTTTAATTGATATCTGTTTAGTGAACTGTAATCTATCTCCTGATTTAATGCTAAATTTACCATCATCTCAAGAATATCAACTCCTGTCAGTGATGGCATAAAATCACCTTCATAAGCACCACCGATTCTGCAGGCGATTTCATTAACTTTTATACCATTATCACCAATTAACATTTGGAAATATATCGGTCCATTTTTAATTTGAAAGGCTTTTACTATTTTTTCTGACATGCTTTTTATTTCCTGATGATATTTAGACAGAAATTTTGAAGGGAAAATATGTGCTGTACAGATACCGATATGTGGTCCATTTTCGTAAGTTACTCGATCTGTGATAGTTAAAATTTTTAATTTTCCTTTATTGACCCATCCACTTACTGTAATTTCCCCACTATTGTAATATTCTTCTATCAAAATTTTATTTTCTCTGGAAAAGCTTAATACTTCTGCAAAACGCTTTCTTACTTCCTCGATACTGTTCAGCTTAAAGACTCCTCGCTGGCCCTGACTGTCCAGAGGTTTAACTACAGCAGGAAAAGAAAATTTCTCTAATTCTCTATCTAAAAAATTCTGCTGAAGAAATTTATGTTTTACTGATGGAATATCTGCTTTTTCAAATAATTTTTTCATCTCCATTTTATTTGTTACTTTTAATGCAGTATCCGAAGATAAAAATGAAGGCAGATTAAGCTCTTCTGCGGTTCTGGCTGCAGTATATACCGGCTGATCGGTACCTGAAGTTAAAACTCCATCAACACTATATTTTTTGGCAACCTCTATATTAGATTTAATATCAAATGTACTAACAGTTTCTCCATAATCAGCATATTTTTTTCCTGGTGCATCTGCATAATAGTCAGATACAATAACCTGATGACCCATTTCTTTTGCTTTTTTTATTATACTTATCTGTCCACTTCCTCCACCCAATACAAGCAGCTTCATTTTATTCACCCTTAGATAATATAATTAATAATCTTTTCTATTTTTCAAATAAATCTTCCTCAGCTTATTTATTTATAGTATTTAATTCTTTTCAATTACTCAAGATTATAGGTTGTTTTTTCAACTATAAACTGTTCTTTTTCGCTCCGCAAATATTTCAAAAATGAAAATTTTCCATAATAAATGTACAGTTTTAAAAATAATCTGGTGAGCTTAAAATTGTTATAATTTGAATCTCCATATTTTCGTTTACTGTGTGAAACATATATGTTAGCAATTTTATCTGTATGTTTAAGCAGAACAGCAGAAATGTATACAAATGATGTCTTTTCTGCTCTAATCTTGTTAACAAGCTCTTTTTTTATTATTCTAAAACTGCTGACTCTTGTACTATGACTTTTATTTGTTATCAGGTCAAAAAGATAATTAGTCAGCTTGGAGCCTAATTTCCTATAAAAGCTGTATTCTCTATCTTCAGGAACAGCATATACAGCATCATACCCTTCTTTAATTTTTTGGTACAAATTAATAATATATTCCGGATCATGCTGAAGATCATCGTCCATTGTCACAGTATAATCTCCATTAACATAATTAAAGCCACAGATTAGTGCATTCTGCTGGCCAAAATTTTGAGCTAATTTAATTCCCTTTACTCTTCTATCCCTTCTGCTCAGTTCTACTATTTTGCTGTAACTTTTATCCTGACTGCTGTCATCTACCATTATTATTTCAAATTCATCTGTTATTTTTTCAAGAGTTAGTTTAATCTGCAGGTAAAGTTCTTCCAGAGAGTTTTCCCCATTATATACGGGAATAACTACCGAAAATAATGCTGACATGTTCACACCTCACTGACATAAATCACAAAAAATATTTTCTAATTTATCTGCTATATAAGATAGCTCTTTTGCTGTTAAATCAGGGTAGAGCGGCAGACGCAGTATAGTGTCGGCTGCTTTATTGGTTATACTGAAATCATTTTCTTTATAACCCATTTTTTTACCCATAGGTGAAGAATGAAGGGGAAGATAGTGAAAAGAAGCATTGACACCTGCTTTTTTCAGCCTTATAATTACATAATCTCTATATGACTTTTTATTGAATTTCAAAAAAAATATATGATAACTGCTGTCACAGTATTCTGGTATATAAGAAATTAAATCTAAAAATTTATAATCTCTATATTTGCTTAATCTCTGATAATAATAGCTGTATATTTTTTTTCGCATGTTCTTAATTTTATCCATTTTTTCAAGCTGAGCCAGCAGAAAGGCCATCAGAAGATCTGAAGGTAGATAACTTGAGCCTTTATCAAGCCAGGTATATTTATTTAAATCTCCTCTTAAAAATCTGGATCTATTTGTTCCCTTTTCTCTAATTATTTCTGCTTTCTCTATTAAGCCTTTATTTTTAGAATTGATTAAAAGCGCTCCTCCTTCTCCACTGACATAGTTCTTACTTCCGTGAAAACTGAAGCAGCCAAAGTCACCTATCCCTCCCAAATAATTACCTTTATATCTGGCATTTACTGCATGAGCAGCATCTTCTATTACATACAGGTTATATTTTTCTGCAATTTCTTTTATTTCATCCATGCGGCAGGAAACACCTGCATAATGAACAGGTATTACTGCTTTTGTTTTTTCGGTAATATGCTGTTCTATTTTTTCTGGATCCAGATTTAAAGTATCTTCACAAATCTCAGAAAATACAACTTTCCCCCCTTTAAGCAGTACAGAATTAGCAGTTGAAGTAAAGGTAAAAGACGGCATTATTACTTCATCACCGTCTTTTAAATTAATTAAATCTGCTGCCATTTCCAGAGCATGTGTACCTGAAGTTGTCATAAAAATTTCATTTAACTTGAATTTGTTTCTGAGCAGTGTAGAAACTTTTTTGGTATAATAACCGTCACCACTCAGCTGGCCCCTGTTAAGTGCATCCTGTATATATTTTATTTCATTTCCAGTTAAATAAATTTTGTTAAAAGGTATTTTCATAATTTTATTTCTTACCCCAATCTTTAATAACAAATATGTTTGCCCAGAGCTTTAAATGTGTTTATAAATTCTTTTACAGAATCACTCAGAAATTCCGGCTTTTTATGAATAATAAATATATCATAATCAAGATTATAATCACTGACACGTGATATCTGAAAATCATTGGCAGCATATTCCTCTTTAACTGCATTATATGGAACAAAAGCTACACCAAAGCCCCTGCGGACAAGTGTTTTAATTGCTTCTGTAGATTCCAGGCGAGAAATAATATTTATATTTTCAAAATTGTAATCTATATTTTTAAGTGCTTGTTTAAAATTTTCTTTTATTATACAGTCTTCTTTTAAGACTATAAACTTCTGATCCAGAACATCCACCAGATTTATTTTTTCTGGAAGATGATAGCTGTTGGGAGATATAAGTACTACCTTTTCATTTACAACTTTTTCTGCTATAAGCTCATTTTCTTCTGTCGGTTTTGTTATAAATCCTATCTCATAAATATCATTTATTACATCCTGCTCTATTTTAATCGAATTATCAGAAATCAAATTATAATTGTGTCCGGGAAACTTAAATTTCATATTTAAAAGCGCACAGGGCAGGCAGTAGGTTGCAATGGTATATTCTCCAGCAATTTTAATTTCTTCATTATGCTGCTCGGTCAGCTCAGATAACATTTTATTATATGTTCTAATAATGTTATCTGCATATTTTAAAACTATTTCTCCAGCTTCTGTCAATTTAACTCCTCTGTTGCTTCGCAAAAAGAGCTGTTTGCCAAGTGAATCTTCCAGCTTCTGTATCTGCTGACTTAAGGCTGGCTGTGAAATATGTGAAGAGTTTGCCACCTTTGATATACTTTTAACTTCAGCAATTTTTTGAAAGTATTCCAGACTTTCAATATGCATAAATATCCCTTCCCGTTTCATTTTTAATTTTACACATGTTTTTGATTACCTTTTTATTTTGATTTTTAAATATACTTTTAGTTTCCTTATATTTACAAATAATTTTTGACCTATGTTCTTAATATATTATATTATGATCTGCAGATTATAACAAGAATTATTGCAAAATAAAAAGGTTTTACCCAATTATTCCCACCAGTCTACATGCTGATAATACCAGTCAACTGTCTTTTTAAGTGCAGAATAAAATTTATGCTCTGCCTCCCAGTTGAGTTCATCTCGTATTTTATCTGTATTTAAAGCATAGCGGTAATCATGTGCTTTTCTATCTTCAACAAATTCTATTAAATCCATATTCCTGTTTAAAATTTCAATAATATTTTCTGCCACTTCCAAATTTGTTTTTTCGCTTCCTGCTCCAATATTATATATTTCTCCAGATTTCCCCTTTCGCATCACTGCATCTACTGCTCTACAGCTGTCTTTTACATATATCCAGTCTCTAATGTTTTTTCCATCACCATATAAAGGCAGCTGTCTGCTGTTAAGTGCATTTATTATACAGAGTGGTATTAATTTTTCTGGATGCTGATGAGGCCCAAAGTTGTTGGATGATCTACATATATTTACACAAACCCCATAAGTTTTATAAAAAGAATTAACTATCATATCTGCCGCAGCTTTGGATGCAGCATAAGGATTTGTTGGATTTAAAATATCAATTTCTCTAAAAGAGCCTCTGTCATCTAAAGAACCATACACCTCATCAGTTGACATCTGGACAAATTTTTTTATATTGAAATCAAGCGCCAGCTTTAAAAGATTATGAGTGCCTTCAATATTGGTCTTAATAAACTGTGAAGAGTCGCTAATACTCCTGTCCACATGAGATTCAGCAGCAAAATTTACTATACAATCAATATCCTCTTTTAAAAATATTTTTTTCATCATATCTTTATCCAGAATATCACCTTTAAAAAATTGGTAATTATCCTCTGCTTCTATATCTTCTAAATTCTTTATATTACCCGCATATGTCAATTTATCAAAGTTAATTATATAATCATCATAATTATCTAATATATAGTGAATAAAATTGCTGCCTATAAATCCCGCTCCTCCTGTAACAAAAATTTTCATAAGAATCGCTCCTATAAAATAGATCTCATATTAATTATTTGACCCTCCTCGGGGCAAGCCCACGAGGATTCCTGCTTCTTAGAAGTGGTAACCCACCATCTCCACAGGCTTAAAATCCTGTTAGCCCAACAGTATATCCTCTAACTTGCCTTTTGTATT